>JBIOYJ010000121.1:0-5988 GCA_044870105.1 Gaiellaceae bacterium
TCTGGGCCGGCCAGACACGAAGCTCGCGCGCCGTCTGTCCCTGGTTGGCGCCGGTGACGAACTCCTGCCCGAACTCGCCCACCACGGTTGGGTGGGCCGGGTCGGCGACGTCGACGACGAGGACGCCTGGATTCGGATGCGGGCACGAATCGATGCCGGTCGTGTCGCGCCGTGGATCGCCGATCCCGCAGCGACTCGATCCGTCGGTCCGGTTGCCGACGTAGATGTAATGGTCGAAGCTCGCCAGCGCGGCGTTCATCCCGCGTCCGAACAGCGGGTTGGCGCCGACGAGCTGGAAGTTGAGCGATGTGCCGGGCGTTCCGCCTCCTGCTCCCACGCCGACGTCGCCGCTAGCTCCAGCGGCAACGCCGAGAGTGAGTGCAAGCAGCGCGAGACCGGCGAGGAACGGTCGTCTCATATTTCCCCCCTGCCGTTGATTCCGCGTATTCCCCCGCGGGATTGTTACGTAGATTCGATGCCGATCGGTTCTCGAGGCGCCGCTATGCTCACCCCGTGAGCCTCAGCCGGATCAGATCGCGGCTGCCGCTGATTGTCTTCATCCTGCTTGCGCTCCTCTGCCTGGGCCTGATCGGTCTCGCTTGCGCGTGCTTCACCGATCACCCTGCGCAGGCAATGCAGCGCACGCTCGCCGCGATCCCTGCGGCGCCGCCGTTCATCGAGGTGTGGTCGTTCTTCGCGGCGCTCGCAGCCGCTGCGGCTCTCGCCAGCCAGACGGTCGCCTTTGCCGGACGAACCTCGCCGGCGAGGCTTCAGCGATTCCTCTTTTGAGTCTCGAATAGCCGATTCCTGCCGCCGCCAGCGGCGAACGAGACGAAGGAGGAACGATGGCAACACGAACCAAACGGCGGCGCCGGCCTGCGCCGCCCGTTCAGCACCCTCAACGAGGACAGTCCAACGTGCTGAGGCGCGGGTCGTGGGCCGCGATTGCAGTCGGCGTCCTAGGCCTCGGCGCGCTCGTGGCCGCGCTGATCGTCACGCGCGGCGACGGCACGAGCAGCGGCAATCCCACCGCCGCAGAGATCGTGGCCGGATTGCCGGATACCCCCGATTACCACTCGCTCCTCGTCGACACGCGCGACCCGCGGGCGCTGATCCTCGGAACGCACCAGGGACTCTTTCGCTCCTCGGACGGGGGTCGCACGTGGAGCGCGGCTGACCTTCCGGGCCAGGACGCGATGAACCTCGCGCGGCCGACAGGGTCGACGGCTTGGGCCGCCGGTCACAACGTGCTCGCCAAGAGCACAGACGGCGGGGAAACCTGGGCGGATGTCCGTCCGAGAGGGCTGCCGAGCCTCGACGTGCATGGATTCGCCGCCGACCCCCGAAACCCACGGCGGCTTTATGCGGCGATCGCCGGGCAGGGCCTCTACCGCTCAACCGACGGCGGGTTCTCGTTCGAGCTCGCGTCGGCCGAGGTCGGGGCGAACGTGATGGCCCTCGCCGTCATGCCCGACGGCCGCATCCTCGCCGGTGACATGGAGCAGGGGCTGCTCGTGAGCAGCGACGGCGCCCGCTCTTGGAAGCGCGTGCTCGAGGCCGCCCTGATGGGACTGGCGGTGAACCGGCAGGACTCGCGCCGGGTGCTCGCAGCGGGTCCGGGCGTCCTGCTCTCTCGCGACGGCGGGCGCAACTGGAAACAGACCCTCGACATCCCTGACGGAGCCGGGCCGGTCGCCTGGGCACCGAGTAACCCGCGCATCGCCTACGTCGTCGGTTTCGACCGGCAGCTCTATGGAACGCGTGACGGCGGCGAGACCTGGAGACCGGTCTCGTGAGCGCCGCGGTGCTCGTGATCGTCGGCTGCATGGTCGTATGTGTCGTCGCGATGGGGGCGATGGGCTACTTCATGGGCCGTGGTATGCGGCACGACCGCGGGGAGTCTGAGAAGGAGTAGGAGTGGACGCCGAGGCACGTCCGTCAGGCCGTTCTTTCTGGCTGCTGCTGCGGACGGTGAGCGTGTTGCTGGTCGCGTCGCTGTTGGCCCTGCTCGTTTGGCGGATCGTCGACAAGGGGCGCGGTTCCAAGCTGGTCGCAGCGGTTCGCACGGGCGCAAAGCCGCCGGCGCCGGCTTTCGCACTCCCGGTCTTGTGGGACCACGCGCAGACATGGCCGGCGGATCGGCGTCGGGCGCTCGAGGACGGCAGGGTGGAGACCGCGGAGCTCCGCGGATATCCCATGGTGATCAATTTCTGGGCCTCTTGGTGCATCCCGTGCAAGCGGGAAGCACCCCGGCTTGTTGCCTCGGCGCGCTCTCATGCGGGCGAAGTCGCCTTCCTCGGCGTCGACGTGCAGGACTTCAAAGGCGACGCGCGGCGATTTCTGCGGCGGTACGACACGAACTACGTCTCTGCTCGCGACGGGACCGATGCGACCTCCTCCGACTACGGGCTGACGGGTCTTCCCGAAACCTACTTCCTCGACCGAAGAGGGCGGATCGTCGGCCACGAGGCCGGCGAGATTTCGCCCGCTGAGCTCGAGGCCGGCATCGAACTCGGGCTCGGAGAGGCCGAGCAATGAGGCGGCCGGTGATTGCAGCAGTCGCCCTAGGCATCGGGCTGGTCCCTCTCGTCGGCGCCCTCGTGCTTCACCCTGACGGGAGCGGCAACACGGCCACCGGTCCGCCTGCCGGGCCTTACAGGGGGAGTGAACCGCCTCCGGGAATTGGACTGCCGGAATTTACGCTGCGGAGTTTTCGCGGCTCGCTCGTCTCGACCGGGGCGCTCCGCGGGAAGGTCATCCTGGTCACATTCCTCGACACGAAATGCACGGACAAGTGTCCCATCCTCGCGAGTCAGATCGCCGCCGGTGTTCGGTTGCTGCCGCGGGACAACCGACGGGGCGTGGCGGCGCTGGCCATCAGCGTCAATCCGACGCTCGACCCGCCCCGCAGCATGCGGCGCTTCCTTCTGCGCCGGCACGCCCTCGGGGAACTGGACTTCTTAGGGGGCAGCGTTCGTCAAATGCGACCGGTCTGGAACGCCTTTCACATTCTGTCGGCGTACGAGACCGGGAATGCCGACGTCCATTCCGCCGACGTCCGGATCTTCGATCGTCGCGGACAATGGGTATCTACGCAGCACGTGGGCGTCGACTTGACGCCCCAGAACCTGCGTGCCGATATCCTGACCGCGCTCGAGTCTTGACCTGCGAGGAGACAATATGAAGCGTCTGCCCATCCTCTGCCCGCTCTGCGGCATCAGCAACGGGAAATAGCCCGCCCCCGTCGGCCGCGGCGGATCAGGCGACTACGCCGAGCGCATGAGCGCGCCGCATGTCACCAGCCCCGCGGTCGGCCAGTTGTCGATTGCACGGCCCGTCGACCGTGCGCGGCTCGGACGCCGGGCGCGTCTGCTCGCATGGGGCGGGATCGGCTATCACGTCGTCGAGTTCGCGATCGCGCTGATCGCGGGCCTCGCCGCCGGATCGATCGCGCTGATCGGTTTTGGCGCGGACAGCTTGATCGAGGCGCTCGCGGGCTTCGTCGTCGTTTGGTTGTTCACGGGACGGCGGATCGGCTCCGCCGATGCGGAGCGCCGCGCACAGCAGTTCATCGCCGGAAGCTTCTTCGTGCTCGCGGCTTATGTGGGAATCGAGTCGCTTCGGACGCTCATCGGCCAGCATGAGCCAGACGCCAGTTGGCTCGGCGTCGGCCTCGCCGCCTTCACGCTCCCGACGATGCCGCTGCTCGCTTTCGTGAAACGGCGCGTGGGACAAAAGCTGAATTCGGCGGCGACGGTGAAGGAGGCGTCGCAAACGCAGCTCTGCGCTTACCTCTCACTGGCTCTCCTCGTCGGTCTGTTGGCGAACGCTCTCGCAGGGTGGTGGTGGGCCGATCCCGCCGCCGCTCTCGTGATTGCGGTTGTGGCCGTACAGGAAGGCCTCGAGAGCTGGAAAGGCGAGGGCTGCTGCGACGTCTGCTAGCGCGCCGCGCCGGTCTCAGTGGTGCGCGTGAACGACGGCATGGCCGCGCCCGCGAGCGATCAGCCAGCGATTCGCCGGAAAGGCCGCCACCCAGGCAACCGCGAGTGAAAACGCAAGGCTTCCCCAAAAGAGCGCATCGCTGAGCCCGGCGTCCATCGCGCCGGGGATGACGAGAATCACGGCGTTGTCGACGATCTCCATGATCGTGATCGAGATCGTGTCGGCGGCGAACGCGAGGCCGAGGGCGACCCCGAGCGCGATGCCGCCCTGGAGAAGCGGCCCGAGCGTGAACGAGTAACCGAACACGTACGCGAGCGCGATGGCGAGGACAAGAGTGGGGAAGTTCCCCCAGCCGCGCCAGGTGCCGATCACGAACCCGAGGACCTCGCCGATCGCGCAGCCGGTGAGGCAATGCGTCGTCGCGCGCACAGCAAGGCGATTCAGGGATATCTCGCCGTGCATCTACGCGGCGTAGAGCCCCTCGATCTCTTCGACGAAGTGCTGCTCGCAGACGCGGCGCTTCAGCTTCAGCGTCGGCGTGACCTCCCCCTCCTCCATCGAGAAGTCCCGGGGCAGGATCGCGAACTTCTTGATCTGCTCGAAGCGGGACAGGTCGGCGTTGACGGAGTCGACCACGCCCTGAACGAGGGCGCGCGGATCGCCGTTCGTCTTCGCCAGCTCGGCTTCGTCCAGCGTGATCAGCGCGGTTACGTACGGCCTGCGGTCGCCGACGACGAGCGCCTGTGAGACGAAGCGCGACTGCTTGAGCGCGTTCTCGATGTTCTGCGGCGAGAGGTTCTTGCCTCCGGCCGTGACGATGATGTCCTTCTTACGGTCGGTGATCGTGATGAAGCCGTCGTCGTCGATCTCGCCCACGTCCCCCGAGTGGAGCCAGCCGTCGTGGTCGAGCACCTCGCGCGTGGCCTGCTCGTCCTTGTAGTAGCCGGCGAAGACCGTTTCGCTGCGGATCAGGATCTCCCCGTCGTCCGTGGCCTTCACCTCGAAGCCGGGCATCGCGGGGCCGACGGTCCCGAAACGAAAGCGCCTCGGCCGGTTGACGGACGCCGCGGTCGTGCACTCGGTCAGCCCCCAACCCTCGAGGATGAGGAGGTCGAGCGCGTGGAAGAACTCGGCGATCTCCTTGGCGAGCGGGGCGCCGCCCGAGATGCCGATGCGGAACCGCCCGCCGAGGCGCTTCTTCACCTTCGAGTACACGAGCCGGTCCGCGAGGCGGTGCCGCAGGGCCAGGGCCGGCGGAATGCGCTTCCCGCGCTGACGCAGCCTGCTTACGCGGCGGCCCACGTCGAGCGCCCAGTCGATCAGCCGGCGGCGCATTCCCGTCGCCTCGTCGAACGCCGAGATCACCGCCGTGTGCACCTTCTCGTACACGCGCGGGACGCTCGGCAACAGCGTCGGCCGTACCTGCGGCAGCTTCTCGGCGACGGCGTAGGGGTCGGGGCAGAACGCGATCGTGAAGCCGGAATACGCGCCCCAGAGCGACATCAGGCGGCCGAAGTTATGCGCGAGGGGGAGGTAGAGCAGCATCACGTCACGGTCGAGCGCGAGATCCTCGATCTGCTCGATGCACGACGTCATCGCGTAGTAGTTGCGGTGCCGGATCATGCAGCCCTTGGGCGGGCCGGTGGTGCCCGAGGTGTAGATGTAGGTGTACAGGTCCTCGTCGTCGATCTGGGCGACTCGCTCGTCAAGCGCCCGTGGATTTTCCGCCGCGAACGCGCGCCCCTCCGCCTTCAGCGCGGCGAGATCATCGAAGGTGAGCACGTGCCGGAGCGGCGGCACCTTCGCGCGTTGCTCCTCGTCTTCGGCCAGGACGCCGGCCGCATCCGAGTGCTCGAGCACGTAGGCGGCCTCCTTGGGCGACGAATTGGGATAGACCGGCGCGGTGATGCCGCCGACGTGCGCGAGCGCGAAGTCGAAGAGCGTCCACTCCAGACGGGTACGCGCGAGGATGCCGAAGGCATCGCCCTTCTGGATTCCACGCGCGAGCAGGCCGTTGGCAAGCTCCTCGACCGTGCGCGCTGCCTC
>JBIOYJ010000122.1:0-4213 GCA_044870105.1 Gaiellaceae bacterium
CCGGGCCGCCGATCCGCCAGCTGCCGATCCTGACAAGCTCGTCCCAGTTGCCAATGCCAGCGGCGGCGACGTCGATCAGGACCTCGTCTGCGCCAGGCGGCGCCAACTCGTCCACCTCAAGGATCTCGACGGGCTCGCCGAGTGCTCTGATCCCGGCCGCTCGCATCCCGTTCGACGAACGTTACTGGCGTCGGTGATGCGGTGTGGACCGCCTTGGCACCTCGTGAGAGGAGTGCGACTCGAGCACGTGACAGATGACTCGACTGCGCGAGTGTTCAGGAATGTCCCTCAGTGATCTTTGCGGCCGCTGCGTTCAGACGCCGGCGAGTGCGAGTCCTCGCAGCAAGAGCGAGGCGAGCCACTCGTCGTAGCCGCCGCGTCGGTCGGCGGGCATAACGGTGCGGTGCGCCAGACTCCCGATAGCGCGCGCGAACGTGCCGACGACGAGCGCGTCCGCGACGACCTGTCGCGGACTCCCGCCCCAAGGCTCGAGGTAGGCGTCCCGCAGGCGCTCGAACGCGCGATCGCCCGGATCGAGGGCGAGGCTGTGCTCGAGTAGCCGAAACGTGTCCGCAAGCGTGCAGAACGGATGCGAAATGCAAGCGTCGCCCCAGTCGACGATTCGCAGCTGGCCATCGCGCGCCCAGACGTTCGCGGCGTGCAGGTCGTCGTGCTGGATCGAGTCGGCAATCCCCGCGGAGTCGAGGCTGGTACAGAGCTCGGCGAATCTCGGCGGGAACGCCCGTAGCCGCGCCGTGTCCTCCTCGGTCAGGGGAAGCTCGTCCAGGAACAGCTCCGCGAACCGCTCGGGAAGCCGCGTGGCGCGCCGATCGGGGACGCCCGCGGCGAGGTGCTCGGCGACATGCAGAACCTCGCCGTGCTGGAGCTCTGCGTAGAGCGGCAGCACGGCGGACCAGGCGTCGAGCTGGTCCCCGAAGGCCATGAGCGGCGTCCCGGCGTCGCGGAGTAAGAGCCAGGCGCGCTCCTCATCCCAGCCCAGTAGCTCTGGGATCCGGTCGGGCCACCGCAGTGCCAGAGCTGCCGTCAGCCGCGGCTCGAACGCTTGCACTGGCTGACACGCCTTGAAGAACGCCGCACCGTCCGCAAGCGGCACCCGCCACACCGTGGCCCACGGCTCCTCGCTCTCAACAGCGAGAGGCCCCGCCGGCTCGACGTGCGTCCGGATCCATCCTTCAGCGTCCACCGAAAGGATGTTCTATCCCCGAAGCTCTTGTCGCCAACGCCCCCGACGCTGCCATGCGCGAGTGTGCGGGAATGTCGCTTGAGCAGTCGCCTTAGGGATCGGCCTTCGGACGCTCGCGGAACCGATCCACATGCTCGCCCTCGATGATGAGCGCCGTTAGCCCGGCCTCGGACTTCATCTTGTGGTCTTCACCCTCGTGCAAGAAGACTGCTTCGCCTGCGCCGATCGGCTCATCGACACCATTCGCCCCGCTCACTTCGCCTGATCCCTCGAGTACGGCGAGGATCTGCGGGGAGCCCGCGGGATGCCGCCTGAGCCGACCGCCCGGCTCAAATCGAAGGATCACCGCTTGGACGAGCGCCCCCTCGGCGGAGGACGGTGTCAGCGGAGCGAGCGACACATGATCGAGTAGATCGCCGCGCGGCACGAACGCCGCTTCCGGCGCGAAGCTGAACCGTTCCACGACTTCCTCCTTGATCGACTAGCCGAAGGCTCAAGCATCTCAGGAGCGGCCGAGCGGGGTATACGCCGGCTGCGCGAGTGTTAGGGAATGTCGCTCGAGCGCCAGCGTCGACGGTCGGCGACTCGGCTCGGCTTCAGCGAGTTTGGTCGTTCGGGCGACCGGCACGCAGGCCTTCAGCGCCGTGTCGGCTAATCGTCCCTCACGCGTCTTCAAGGACGAAGTCCCGAACGAGTTCGAGTACTGCGTCGTTTATGCCAGCCGTACCGTGACCCGCCTCTGGGAAGCGCACGACCCGCGCGAGCCCCGGTCGCATGCGACGAGCGGTGTCCTCGATCTCGTCAATGGGAACGATGGGGTCGAGTTCGCCGCCGAGTAGCAACGTCGGGCGGTGAATCTCAGCGACGCGGTCCCTGTAGTCGTGTTGCAGGTACTCGTGCCGAAGGAAGTGTTCGGTCACGCCAGGTCGCGGCGCTACGACGCGCGCGCCAACCTGGGGACGACGGGGCAGCGGGCTGAAGTAGGGACTGCACACCGGCAGGAATTCGTCCCACGTGTCGCCAGGCGCGGCGTACCACCTTGCGGCGACGGCGGCAACGTCCGGTCCCCCCATACGTTCGTACATGCGAATCGACGCTTCGGGGTTGATGCGCGCGCCACAGCTGACGACGACGATCTTGGCGGGATGGTCCGGATACCGAATCGCGTAGTTCAGCGTGATGTTGCCGCCGAACGAAACGCCGAAGAGGACGGGTCGGTCTATGCCTAGGACGTCGCACAGCGCGACCAGGTCATCCGCCCACTGATCCAGATTCCAGCGCGCGGGTTCGCCATCGTCGCTACGACCGTGTCCGCGATGGTCGTAGTAGACGACTTGCGCGAACTCGGTGAAACCGCCGAGGACTTCCTTGTAGGGAGAGTGATCGGCGCCGTTGCCATGAAGCATCACGATGGTCGGCCGTTCGCGCATCGACTCGCCGTCTGGGACGAGCTTCGCGCCGTCGACGTCGACGTAGAGTCGAACATCGCCAACGGACACCATCATCTCGTTGGGAAGCTAACAGCCCGCTTTCGACGAGGCTGCCCCACGCGTGCCGCGACAAGTGCCGCGCGGCTGTGCCCGCGAGTCGGGAGGGCTACCTCACCTGGGCGAGCGTCCTCTCGCCTGAGCAGGCCCTTGACCTGAGCGGGACGAGCAATCGACCCCCTCTCCACGTGGAACGGGTCATTCCTCTGGCCGGTGAGAGCGCGGTCCCCGAATCCGCCTTCTCATCCGGGATTCCGGCGACGGGGATGGAGCGCTTGTGGAGCCTGGCGGTCGCAACCAGCGGCAACCGGTGGCAAATGCACGAGCCCCGAAATCGGCTCTAGCAAGCCAAAGCCGTTGCCACGGGTTGCGACCAGTTGCCGGTCGGCTGGTAAGGAGGGGGTCGACGGTTCGAGTCCGTCAGAGGGCTCTGCAAAATTGCCGCAAATCGCGCGGTTTTCGTTCGGGCCGACTTGCCGAGTTAGCTGCGTGCGGTGATACGGCGAAACCGCTAACGGCGGCGCCCGCTTCGTCCACGACCGTCTCGAGCTCGCGGGCTGGCAGGTCGAGATAGCCGATGCGCAGAAGGTGAAAGGACTCGGGGCGCAGTTCGTAGTTGCTGTAGCTCTGGCATAGCCCGTACGTGGCGCCGTGAGTGACCGGCGATTCTGTCCACCATGGCGTCGGCCGCCGCGAAAGCTGCCGCGAGGCTGGGCTGGCCCAACACGACCCCAGTGATCGTCGTCCGCTTGCCGTCGATCCAGCGGATGGCACGGAAGGCGAAGCAGCCGCCGGCCGCCGCGGTCGAGCCGGTCTTGACGCCGACAAACCCGTTGTGCCCGAGCAATGTGTTGGTGTTGTGCACGGTGCCGGCGACCGGCAGCGTCGCGCTCGGCGTGGCGACGATGCTCGCGAACACCGGCAGGCGCATGGCCCGATCGACAAGGCGCACCTGGTCGGCGGCAGTCGACACGGTTGCGTCGTCGTAGCCGCTCGGGTCGGTGTAGCGAGTGTGGGTCATGCCCAGCGACCGTGCGGCGGCCTTCATCCGGGTAACAAACCGGTCCACCGAGCCGGCGTCCCATCGCGCCAGAACCGCGGCGATGTTGTTCGCCGACGGCAGCAGCAGTGCCTGCAGCGCCTGCCGTTCGGTCAATTGCTCTCCGGCGGCGATCGACACGACCGACTCCTCCTGTCCGCGCCGGAGGTCGGTGTCGGCGACATCGGCGTCGGTGAGCGTGATCGTCGGGCCGTCCTGGCCGGGCCGGAGCGGGTGGTCACGGAGCACGAGATAGGCCGTCATCACCTTCGCGACGCTGGCGATCGCAGCCGCGTGCGGGTGCGGGCCGGCCTGGACCCGCGACTGTCCTATTTGGACCGCGGCTTGGCCAGACGCCGGCCATACCGCGCTGGGTAGCGCTTCGCCGCGCGCACCGCGGTGCTCACTGCGACCGGCGTCGTTGGGCGATGCGGCCGTCGAGGACGACGACGCCAGCAGCTGGTAGCCGAGGGCTGCGGCGAT
>JBIOYJ010000123.1:0-2180 GCA_044870105.1 Gaiellaceae bacterium
CGAACTTCGTGATAGAAGCCAGCGCGCACGGCGCCTTCGCCGGCCGCACCTGAGACGTCTTGTTTCAGTAGACGTCGTCGACATTGCCATAAGCCGGGGTGATGAGGGCAGCGGCCCTGAACGGTGCTAATCGGGTTGGTACCTAGCCGCCGATCAGTTCCTTGAACGCGGGCTCATCGCGGATCGGATCGAAGTCCGAATCGTCCTTTTGTGTACGCGCGAAACCGCTCCGACATGTGATCGCGCGCCGGAGGTGGTCGACCGCGTCAGTCGTCCTTCCGGCGAGGCTCTCGCAGCAGGCGGCGTTGTAGAACAACTCGGCGTACTGGGGCTGAGCCTCGACCAGTATGCGTCCGCGGTCAGCCGCCTCGGCGTGCTCGCCCGTCTGGTAGAGGGCGCCGAGCGGCGCCCAGAGTTCCGAGCCGTTGGGCTCGTACGCCTTTCCCGGGGTGCCGCCGAGCGCATGGGTGGTCAGGCAACTCGCCTCCGGCTGGCCGTGCTCAGTTTCGGCGGACGCGCACGCAGATCGGCTACCCTCGGGCATGTCCGAGGCACGGTTGCTCTCGTTGGTCGTGAGCTTTCCGCACTCGGGTGCTCTGGCTCGGCACGTACGGGATGGCTCCGTCGTCGCGGCTCTCCGCCGGCTCGAAGCTCATGGCTTGATAACGCGAAGCCGGGGGCAGTACCGGCTCACCAGACGGGGCAGATCCGAACTCGCAATGACACGCGCGGTGATACGGCTGCTGGTGCGAACGCACCTCGACTTGCGCTGGTGACGCCTGCGCGGTGGGCCATGGAGTGGGCCAGTGTTCGGGAGTGACGCCTGAGTGGTGGTCGGGTACCCGTGTCAGCCAATCAAGACCACGGGTACTCGTCGTGCTGAGGGAGGTCGTCGAGGATCTCATACCACGGAGCCTTCGACCCGACGAACATGTGGGCCGTCGGCTTGAGCGTTGGCTCGTCGATCAGTGACCCATACGGCACACGGATCTTGCCTTCGTAGCCCGTCCAATACAGCAGCGAGAAGCACTTCCCGCAGCGCCTCGCGTGGTGGCCATCGGCGTCGCCTATCGATATCAACGAGTCCGCGCCCTTGGTCACCGTCAGCTTCTCGGGCTCGATCTCGCCCCAGGGCAAGAAGGCCGAGCCCGTCATTGCACGGCAGTTCGAGCAGTGGCAGTTGAACGCGACGATGAACTCGTCGGACACCTCGTAGCCGACGGCATTGCATCCGCAGCGCCCATTCAGCACGACGACACTCTAGTGCCCCCTCGACTGCGCCAGCGTTCCGGAATGACGCCAGAGCGCAACAATCGGCTGGGTAGGCAGTTCGCGGGCGGTGGCAAGATGGGCGAGTGCCGCCGCCGCCCACGATCACGCCGCTGCTGGTGGCCGAGTTGCTCGTCGAGGGCGAGCGCTGGCCGGTCTGCGTCCATGTCATCGACCATCCCGACGCCCGCGTGCTGGTCGACACCGGCATGACGGAGCTGCGCCCGGAGGTGGCCGACATGGACCCCCGCCTCGTCCCGCTGAGCGAGCAGGCGTTCGACCTCGCCGGCGTCGACGTCGTCGTCAACACGCACCTGCACTTTGACCACTGCGGCGGCAACCACCTGTTTGCCGGACGGCCGATTTACGTTCAGCGGCAGGAGCTCGAGGACGCGCGCACGGAGGACGACTACACGATCCGCGAGTGGGTCGAGGCGCCCGGCGTGCGCTACGAGCCGGTCGACGGCGAGCTCGAGCTGCTGCCCGGGCTCCGCCTCGTCCCGGCGCCGGGCCACACGCGCGGCCTGCAGATGGTCGTCGTCGAGACAGGCGGGCGTCCGGTCGTCGTCGGCGGCGACGTAGCTGTTTGGTTCGGCGAGCTCGACGAGCCGCGCACCGAAGGCCAACTGCGGGTGCGCACGCTCGAGCCCGAGCTCGTCTGGCTCGCGCACGAGCACGAGCCCTGGCGGCCGCGCACCATGTAAGGCGCGCCGCAGTGCAGATGGCCCGCGGTGACCTACAAGTGGGTCGTCCTCTCGAACACAACGACCGGGACGGCGGATCGCTGGCAGAAGCGGACGGGCAACGAAATCGAGCCTCCGTCGCACTAGGTTCGCCCGGGGAGTGTGCGTTGCGGTGGGCCAGTGTTCCGGAATGACGCCTGAGGCGTAGCGGCTCGCTACGTTTGAGTG
>JBIOYJ010000124.1:0-12163 GCA_044870105.1 Gaiellaceae bacterium
CTCATGCGCAGGTTCGTGGAAGCGTGGGAGGCGGTGGACATCGAGCGCCTGACGGCGCTGCTCGCCGACGACGCGCTGATGACGATGCCGCCCGAGCCGATGCACGTCGTGGGGCCGGCAGAGATCGGAGGCTTCTTCGCCACGGTGCCGATGGAGGGACGGCTCGAGCTGATCCGGCTCCGCCCTACCCGCGCGAACGGGCAGCCGGCGCTCGCCGCCTACGTCCAGGAAGCTGCGGAGCCTTTCCGCGCATACGGGATCATGGTCTTCGCCGTCGCGGGCGAGCGGATCGCCGGGATCACCGGCTTCGCCGGCTATCCGGAGCTTTTTCCGCTCTTCGGGCTTCCGGCCGAGCTCAGCTGACGCCCGGGGGGCGGCGCAGGCGCTTCGTCTCGGCGCGCCGCCGCTTCTGCTCGAGGCGCCGCTCGCGTGCCTGTGCGGTCGGCTTCGTCGGTCGTCGTCGCCGCTCCACCTTGAGCGCCTCGCGCAGGGCTTCGACCAGCCGCTCGGTCGCGAGCTCGCGGTTTCGCCACTGACTGCGCTCGTCCTGAGCGACCGCTCGGAGTACGGGGCCCGCCTTCGCGACCACGCGGCGCTTTTGGGCGGCCGACAGGGCTTCTGACGCCTCGACGTCGAAGACGGCCTCGACCCGAGACTCGGACTTCTGCGCGTGTTGCCCGCCGGGCCCGCTGGAGCGCGAGAAGCGCAGCTCGATCTCGGTTCGCGGGATCTCGACGCTGCGGGTTACCCGAATAGACTCGCGCTCCATGGCCGCCATTCTGCTCGACCTCGACGGCGTGGTTCACATCTCCGGGAAGCCGCTGAGCGGCGCGGCGCAGGCGATTCGCCGGCTGCGCGAGGGCGGCCATCGGCTCCGCTTCGTGACCAACAACACGACCCGCTCGCGGCGGTCGCTGGCCAAGGAGTTGCGTGCCTTCGGGATCGAGCTCGAGGACGAGGAAGTGCAGACGACGGCCGTCGCAGCGAGTCGAGCGCTCGCCGGCAAGCGCGTCCTCGCGCTGACGATGGCGGCTGTCGTCGAGGATCTCGAGGGCTGCGAGCTTGTCGGCGACAACGCCGACGCCGTGCTGTTCGGCGGCGCCGACGAGACGGACGAGACGGGCCGCGTGTTCAGCTACATGAACCTGGCGCGGGCGTTCGCCGAGCTCGAGGCGGGCGCCGAGTTCTACTGCCTGCACAAGAACAGGTGGTGGCAGACCTCGCGCGGCCCATTGCTCGACGCCGGAGCCTTCGTTGCGGGTCTCGAGTACGCGGCGGAGCTCGAGGCGAAGGTCCTGGGCAAGCCGAGCCGGGCGTACTTCGAGGCGGCGCTCGAGGCCCTCGACGCCGATCCCGAGCGGACGTACATGGTCGGGGACGACATCGAGGCCGACGTCGAGGGCGCGCAGAAGTACGGGCTCAAGGCAGTGCTCGTCCGCACCGGGAAGTTCCGCGAGGGCGATCTGGAGCGCACGACCGTCGTCCCGGACGGGGTGATCGACTCGCTCCCCGATCTTCCGTACTGGTTGGAAGGGAAGGGATGAAAGTCGGTCTCGACCTGATCGAGATCGGGCGGATCGAGCAGGCGCTCGCGCGGTATCCGCGTTTTCGCGAGCGGTGCTTCACCGAGACCGAGCGTGCGTACTGCGACTCGCGTCCGAACCCTGCGCAGCACTACGCCGCCCGCTTTGCGGGCAAGGAAGCCGTCGGCAAGGCGCTCGGGTTCGGCGTCGCGCGCGCGTTCGCTTGGCGGGACGTCGAGATCGCCGGTCGGCCGAAACCCGGCGTCCGCCTGAGTGGGCGCGCGCAGGCGTGGGCCGAGCGCGTCGGAGCGGGAGCGATCGACCTCTCCATGTCGCACTCGCGCGAGCTTGCTACGGCGGTGGCCGTCGTCGCGAATGCTTGAGCCCCTGTACACCGCCGCGGAAATGAAGGCGGCGGAGGAGGGCCACGACCTCGAGGAGCTGATGCAGCGCGCGGGCCGTGCCGTTGCCGAAGCTGTCGCCCGCCGCTACCCCGGCGCCCGGGTCGCAGCCCTGTGTGGCGGGGGTGCGAACGGCGGCGACGGCCGGATCGCTGCCGAGCGCCTGGGTGGCAGCATCGTCGAGGTCGGAGAGGGGCTCCCGGACGCGGACGTCGTCCTGGACGCCCTCTTCGGCACCGGCTTCCACGGTGAGCCGCGCCCCGAGGCCGCCGTGGCGATCGAGGCGATCAACCGCTCGGGCAAGCCGGTCGTCGCGGTCGATCTGCCCTCGGGCGTCGACGCCTCGACCGGTGAGGTCGCGGGCCCTGCCGTTCGGGCGGATGTGACCGTCACCTTCCACGGGCAGAAGGTCGGGACCGTGATCGCGCCCGGCCGGTTCCTGGCCGGCGAGGTCGAGGTGGCCGACATCGGCCTCGAGCCAGCCGAGACGGAGCACCGGCTCGTACGGGCGGAGATCCTGCGCGAGGTTTCTCGGCGCCGGTCCGGCCAGACGAAGTACACGGCCGGGTCGGTGCTCGTCGTCGGCGGCTCGCCGGGGATGACCGGAGCTCTGTGCCTTGCCGCCGAGGCTGCCTTTCGCGCCGACGCGGGCTACGTCGCGGTCGCGACCGCGGAGGAGTCGCTGCCCGTCGTCGAGGTGCGGCTGCTGGAAGCGGTCAAGCGCCCGCTCGGCGAAGCCGTCGAGGCGGCCGAGCGGGCGTCCGCGCTCGCGCTCGGGCCGGGGCTCGGGCGCTCGGCCGAGCGGAAGGAGCTCGTCCGCCGCCTGCTCGCCGAAACCGATCTTCCGGCCGTCGTCGATGCCGACGCCCTGCACGAGTTCGAGCCCGTGGAGCGGGACGCGCCGATTGTGCTCACGCCACATTCGGGCGAGCTCGGCCGCCTGCTCGGGGAGGAGTCGAGCTGGGTCGACGCCCACCGGCTCGAGGCCGCGCACCGAGGCGCCGAGCGCTTCGGAGCGGTCTGCATGCTCAAGGGAGCCGACACGATCGTCGTCTCGCCCGAGCCCGGGGTGCTCGTCGCCTCGCTCGGGACCGGGGCGCTCGCGACCGCCGGGACGGGCGACGTGCTGACGGGGATCATCGCCGCGTTTCTCGCCAAGGGAATGGAAGCCAAGCTCGCGGCGGCGGCCGGCGCGGCGGCGCAGCAGGTCGCCTCCACGCTCGTGCCGAACCAGAGCGGCATGGTCGCGAGCGACCTGATCGCGGCGCTGCCGCAGGCGCTGGATGCATCGCTCTGAGCTGACGATCGACCTGGGCGCGATCCGGCGGAACGTGAGGACGCTGCTCGCCGCGCTCGACGGCGTGGAGCTGTGGGCGGTCGTGAAAGCGGACGGTTACGGGCACGGCGCCGTCGACACCGCCGCGGCCGCGCTCGGCGCCGGCGCCAGCGCACTCTGCACGGCGACCGTTGCGGAGGCGCTCGAGCTGCGGAACGAGTTTCCGATTGCGCGGATCCTCGCGATGGGGCCGACCTCGTCGAACAGGGAGATTGCCGAGGCGCGCGAGGCAGGGCTCGAGCTCGCGATTTCCCAGGGCGAGATCCCGGACGGGATCCCGGTGCACCTGAAACTCGACACCGGCATGGGAAGGTGGGGCCTCTCCGAGCTCCCCGAGCCGCCGGACGGTGTGGTCGGCGTGATGAGCCATCTCGCGTCGGCCGACTGCGACCCGGAGTTCACCGAGCGTCAGATCCAGCGGTTCCGGGAGGCGACCGAGCCGTACCGTCACCTCACGCGCCACCTCGCGAACAGCGCGGGAGTCCTACGCTTTCCCGACTCCCACTTCGACGCCGGCCGCTGCGGGGTCGCCCTCTACGGGCTCTCGCCGTTCGGCGACGATCCTTCGAAGGACGGACTCGAGCCAGCACTGCTCTGGCGCAGCCGGCTCGCCCAGGTGAGGCGGCTACGAAAGGGCGAGAGCACAGGCTACGGGCGCCGCTTCATGGCCGAGCGGGCCACGTGGATCGGAATCGTTCCCGTCGGCTATGCGGACGGCTTCCGCCGTGACATGACCGGAACGGAGGTGCGCGTCGGCGGCGACCCCGCGCGGGTCGTCGGCACGATCTCGATGGACGCGCTCGCGGTCGAGCTCAAGCGCGAGCTTCCGGTCGACACGCCGGTAACGCTGCTCGGTCACGGCGTCCTGGCCGAGGAGCATGCCCGCGTCGCCGACACGATCAACTACGAGGTCGTTTGCGGGATCGGCTCCGACCCGCGCCGTACCCGCCGGGTGGTGGTCGACTCGTGAAGGAGCTCGTCCGCGAGGTTCTGGCCGGCCGCGAGGCGTGGGTCGTCGGCGGCGCCGTGCGCGACGAGCTGCTCGGCCGTCCCCTGGTCGACCTCGACGTCGCCTGTCGCGAGCCGGAGCCGACGGCGCGGGTGTTCGCACGGCGCTCGGGAGGCGCGCCGTTCCCCCTCTCGGAGCGGCACGGCGCCTGGCGCGTCGCGTTCCCGGACGGGCGCACGGTCGACTTCACGCCACTTCGGGACGGGATTCGGGACGATCTCGCCACCCGCGACTTCACGATCAACGCGATCGCGCTGGCGCTCGAGGGCGACGAGGTCGCCGATCCCTTCGGCGGGCGCGCCGATCTGGACGCGAAGACGATCCGCGCGGTCTCCGGCACGGTCTTCTCCGACGATCCGCTGCGCCTCCTGCGCGCGGTTCGCCTCGAGGACGAGCTCGGCTTCAGGATCGAGCCGGAGACGGAGCAGCTGCTGCGAGACCACGCGAACCTCGTCACGCAGCCGGCGGGGGAGCGCACGCTCGCCGAGCTGAGGCGACTGTCGGCAGCGGGATTCCGCCGGCTCGACGAGCTCGGCCTGCTCGCGCCGCTCGGAGGCGGGCTCGACGAGCGGGTCGAGCGCGTCGACTCGCCGGACTTCCGGCTCGTCAGCGCATTCGGGGACGAGCTCGGCCGCCTGCCCGTTCCCAACGAGCTACGGCGCTATGCGCGCGCACTGCTGCGAGCGGAAGCGCCCGCCGACGACTCCCCGCGCTCCATCCATCGTTTTCGGCGCGCAACCGAACCCTGGGCCCTCGAGGCGCTTGCCTTCGTCGGCGCCGAGGAGCTTGGGCCGGCGGTGGAGGAGGCGCGTCGCGGCGATCCGGCCGAGCCGCTCGTGCACGGAGACGAGCTCGGCCTGCCGCCCGGTCCGGAGATCGGCGCTCTGCTCGCGGAGATCGAGGAGGAGCGCGCGGCAGGCACGATTGGTACGAAAGAGGAGGCACTTGAGTACGCACGACGCCGCGCGGGCTCGCTTCGGCGCGACGGCTGATCGCGTCGCGAAGCATGCGCGCGGCCAGATCGACGAGACCCGTGAGCATCTCGCGCGCTTTCTCAACGCCAGCGGGGACGAGCGCGCAGTGGACGTCGGTACCGGCGCGGGCGTGCTGGCGCTCGCGCTGGCGCCGCTCGTGCGAGAGGTGGTCGGCGTCGACATCGTTCCCGAGCTGCTAGAGGCCGCCCGACGTGACGCGCCCGCGAACGTGACCTTCGTCGAGGGAGACGCCATGGCGCTTTCGTTCGAGGCAGCCGAGTTCGACCTCGCGGGGAGCCGGCGCACGCTTCACCATCTGCCGAGGCCGGAGCTCGCGGTCGCCGAGATGGCGCGCGTGACGAGGCCCGGGGGGCACGTCTACGTCAACGACCAGATCGCGCCGCACGACCCGCTGGTGGCGCTCGAGCTCGACCGTTTCGAACGCGCGCGCGATCCCTCACACACGCGCACGCTGCCGGACATCGACATGCGCCATCTATTCGAGTCGAACGGGCTCGTGCTGCTGCGGCGCGAATCCCGCCTGCATCGACGGCCGCTCGACTACTACCTCGACCTGGCCGGCTGCGAGGGCGAGCAGCGCGAGCAGGTGAAGGCGCTATCGCCCGGCGGTCCCGAGGGCTACGAGATCGAAATTACGAGTTACCTCTTCGTCAAGCGCGCCTGACGTCGCTGGACAGCGGCAGCTCTCACCGGGCAGAGCCCGGTTTCGCTGTCCGCCTGCCGCCGCTGACGGCACCGTGCCTTCCGGGTCTGTGCGTAGCACTATCCCCCTCCGGCCCGGCACCCCCAGCGGCGGCCCAGCGGCGTCAGGACTTCCACTTGACGGTGCAGCCGACGGCCGGCGTGTCGGCGACGGCCGGCTCGCGCCCTTCGAGCACCGCCTCGAGCGCGTCGCGCAGATAGCGCTGCGAGACCGCGCTCGCCTCGCGCGAATCATCGATCGCGCCGTGGTAGACAAGCCGCCGGTCGCGGTCGAACAGGAAGACTTCCGGCGTCCGCTCGGATCCGAGCATCCGCGCGATCTCCTGCGACTCGTCGTGGAGGTAGTCGAAGTTGAACCCCTCGCGCTCGGCCCGCGCCTTCATCTCGTCGAAGGAGTCCTCCGGATGCGTGCTCGCATCGTTCGAGTTCACGGCGACGATGTGCACGCCGCGGTTGCCGTACTCGCGCTTGAGGTCGATCATCCGGCCCTCCCAAGCCTGGACGTACGGGCAGTGGTTGCAGGACTGGATCAGGACGAACGCCTGCGCGTCCGCATAGTCGTCGAGGGAATGGTTGCGACCGTCGACGCCGGGAAGATCGAACTGCGGCGCCTCGGTACCGATCGTCAACGTCATCAAAAGGCTCCTTCCAGTTGCTCACGGCTGGGGATGGGAGAAACCTTGCCTTCTGCAGTGTGGTAGATGCGGCAGGTGAGCGCCGGGCGGGCCTCAGCGCCTTGCGGATCCACGTCGCGTCCGTCGATCCTGATGGTCGGAGAGCCCGGAAAAGCGAGCGCCTCGGCCTCTTTCTGCGTCTTCACCTCGCGCATCTCGATCTGCTGCGCGAGACCGCGCTCGCTCAAGACGTCCTGGAGCAGCGCGCGAGCCTCAGGGTAGGACGGGCACTCCTCCCAGTAGAGCAGCTCGATCTTCATCCACCGTCGGCATCGAGGTACGCGAACGCATCCTGGAGCTGTCGGCGTTCGGAGTCGTGGTTGGTGAAGGACTTGGCCAATCGGCGCTCGCCTTCGGCGGTGAGGCGCAGATGGGCGACGCGCGCGTCTTCGCGCGAGCGGGCGCGTTCGAGCAGCCCCGCCTGCTCCGCACGGCGAACGAGCTCGGTGACCGTGCTCTGCGCGAGCTGAAGGCGGTCGGCGAGCTCGGTCACGGTCGAGCGCTCCGTCCCGTTGGGAGCGCCCTTGATCATGAGCAAGAGCAAGTGCCGCTGTGGCGTCAGGCCGGAGTCTTGCGCGATCCGCTCGCTGCGGCGGAGAAAGGTTCTGAGCGCAGCACGGAAGGATGCGACCGGGATCGCCTCGTCCGGGGACAGCTGCTGGCCATCCACGCCTCGATTCTAGTTGCCTTGCTCTCGATAGCCGCGCGAGGCCAGAAAGCGGTTGACCAGTCCGGGCGCGAGCGCCTGCACCAGCGCCGGCGCTCGATACCACGCCGGCAGATAGACCTCGCGCCGGTCGCGCCGGATCGCCCGGACGATTCGATCGGCGATGTACTCCGGCTGCACGACCGCCGTGCGCAGCAGGCGGCTGCGGAGGCGCGAATGCTGCGGAAAGCCCTCGGTCTCGACGAATCCAGGATTGACGGTGTGCACGCGAACGCCGCGCCGGCGGAGCTCGGCACCCGTGGCGCGCGAGAACGCCAGCTCCGCGTGCTTCGAGGCGCTGTAAGGCCCGGAAGGCGGAAACGCGACGGTACCGGCGACGGAGACGACGTTCACGACGTCGGAAGGCGCGCCGGCCTCGAGCGCGGGCAAGAAGGCGCGCAGGCACCAGACCGCGCCCAGGTAGTTGACGCGAATCACCCGCTCGATCGCCTCGGCGTCGCCGTCCAGGAACGTCACGCGGGCGGGCATGCCGGCGTTGTTCACGAGCAGCTGGAGACGAGGATGGCGTTCGCGGATAGCCGCCGCGGCACGCTCGACCGCCGCGCGGTCGGCGACGTCGCACACCTCGTACTCGGCCTCGAGCTCGGAAGCGATCGCGCGCAGGCGATCCTCACCACGCGCGAGGAGGATGCAATGCCAACCGTCGCGGTTGAGCCGGCGAGCGATGGCCGCGCCGATCCCGCTCGAGCCGCCGGTGACGACCGCTACCGGCGTCGGCACACGCGGACCGAGCGCCGCGCCGCGACGTCTCCGCCGCCGCGCACGGACACGACCGCCCGCAGGAGGTGCTTGCCTCGAGCCGCGCGCGCGGTCCGCCACGTCGCAATGTAGAGACCCGAGGCTCCTCGGCGAACTGTTGCGATCCGCCGAGATCCGGCGAAGAAGCGAACCGCGAGGATTCGCCGCGTTGCGCCGGCGCTGACCACCAACGGTTCGGCGCGCGCGGCGCAGGCGTTTCTCTGCGGCAGCAGCCAGGTGACCGTCGCGGCGCGGACGCCGCGGATCGTGATCCGGCGAAAGATCGTGTTTGGAAGGATGTTCCCGCCGGCCTGGTCGATGTTCTTCGATTCCTGGTAGTCGGAGGCGATCGTCGTGGCGCGCAACCGACCGCGCGGAATCGCGGGCGCATCGCCTGGAATCGCCCAGATCGCGAGACCCGAGGCGGAGTCGTACAGGGCCGCGCCGAGGAGGACGCGTCGGTAGTTGATCACGAGCGAGATCGGATCGACCCCGGCGCCGCGATCGGTCACGCGCGCGGCGATCAGCGGCCGGCCGGCGGTCACCCGGGTCGTCAGCAACTTGAACTTTGGCGGCCGGACGTCGTTCACCCATGAGCGCAGGAGGTACCGGCCCGCGAACGACTGCCCCGTGAACGGGTCGGAGCCGGAGTCGACCGAGACGAAGTAGCGGCCCGGACGCGGGAACACGGAGCCGGCGGCGCCGACGTCGATCCGGAAGCCGAACGTGAGCACGTTGACGTTGACCGGTGTTCCCGAATAGCCCTGAACGTCGTTCTCGTCGGGCGAACCCAGGAACCAGGGGTCGATCAGCGAGCCGCGGCTCTGGCCGACGACCGCGACGCCGAGGTTGGCGGCCGGATTGGCGAGATGCGTGACATACAGATCCTCGGACCCGGCCTGGTTCATCGGCGGCCCGTAGTAGTCGGTCGCGGGGCCGAAGGGGGCGCTCGGGAACCGGTACGCGCTCACGCGCGACGTCCCGCCCGTCGTTCCCTGCTGGAGGCGTCTGAGCGGACGCGCTACGGCCGACTCGAGCGCGGGCCGCGTGACGAGGAAGAGATAGGGGATCCTGCGCGTGTCGATCCCGCGGCGCAGGACGATGAGACCGTAGTTGTCTCCGGCCGCGGCCCCTGCATTCGCGTGCGCGGACGCGCCGAAGCTGGCGCTGCCGCCGGGCGGGACGGTGATCGAGGCCGGCAGATCGAGCGCGGCACCGACGCTGGCCGACTGCGGGTGGAGCTCGACCGTCCACATGCCCGCGCCGCCGCCGGCGTCGCTGACGGTGATCCCGAGCGTCCGGCGCGGCGCCTTTGTGTTTGCGTCCAGGTCGCCGAACGAGAGCGACTGTGGGTCGGTGAAGACTCTCGGAGTGTCCGCGGTGGAGACGTTGATCAGGCCGCCGCCTTCGAGAGTCACGGGCGCTTCCACGGTCCGCGCCGTGTTCCCCCAGGCCGCGCCGGCCGTGGACATCAGCGCCGACTTGACCTCGGCCGGCGACCAGTTTGGATGGTGCTGCACCAGCAGCGCCGCGGCGCCCGTCACGTGCGGCGTCGCCATGCTCGTGCCGTCGAAGACCGCGAACGGGCCGCCCGCGAACTCCGGCAGCGTCGAGGAAAGGATCTGACCGCCTGGAGCGGCGAGATCGGGCTTCAGGCGATGGCCGAACGAGGTCGGCCCCGCCGACGAGAAGCTGGTGACGATGCCGCTTCGGCCCGTGACGATCTCCTGCGTGGCCGACGAGATGCGAATCGGCGAGCGCCCGCCGTGGGAGGCGAGGTAGTCGCGGAGGCCGGCGCCGTCGAGGTCCGAGACCATGCACATCGGAAAGTCGATGATCCGCAGCGGGATCGGGTTCGCCTCGCCGAAGCGGTTGTCGACCACGAGCATCCCCACGGCTCCGGCGTCGTGGGCGCGCACGGCCTTGGAGAAGAACGTGCAGCCGCCGCGGAAGACGAGCGCGATCGCGCCGTCCATCGTGTGCGGAGGCGGCACGTTCCCGCGCGGCCCGTTGGGGTCGTTCACTGGGCCGCACAGCCGCCGATCGACGGGAGTCCCCTCCGTCCCGACAATCGGGCCGACGTCGGCGAGCATCACGTCCGCACTCGACCAGGTCTGGGGAAGCTCGACGACCGTCTGCACGGGAACCTGCGTCAGGCTCGCGGGCGCTCCGGCCGCGCGCAGGGTGAGCGCGGGGGCGAAGACGTGAGTGTTCGAGACGGCGGCGACCGAGATCGCATCGGGGGCCGTGCCCGGTGAGCCGACCGAGCCGAGTCCGAAGTCATCGCGATCGTTGCCGCCGGCGAACACCGGCACCACGCCCGCGTTCGCGACGTTGCGAACCGCTTCGACCAGCGCGTCCTGCTCCGGGTCGGCCTGCGGGCCGCCGCCCGAGAAGTTGATCACGTCCATTCCGTCGCGGACAGCGGCCTCGAACGCGGCCACGATCTCGGGCGTGAAGGCGTCGTAGCCGCCCGTCGGCGTGGGCGCGTTGAAGACTCGGTAGTTGCCGATCCAGGCGCCCGGCGCGATCCCTGACAGACCCGGGATGAACGGGTGGTCGAGTCCCGCGCCGGCGGCGGTGCCGGCGTTACCCGCCGCGATGCCCGCGACGTGGGTGCCGTGGAACGACGTGCGCCGGTCGAGCGCGAGGCGGCCCTGCCGCCCCGAGCCCGGGCCCGGGAAGGCGCGCGCCACGATCACCTTTGGGGTCGTCCAGGCACGGCCGCCCCGCGGAAAGCCCGCCGGGTACGAGTATCCGCCCGGGTCGAAGAACGGGTTCGTGGGGTCGACCCCGTCGTCGACGACGCCGATCTTCACGCCCTCGCCGCGGTTACCCGTCGCCGACCAGAAGGCGTCTGCGTGGATGAGCGCCGGGCTGCGGTTCAGCTTCTCGCGGTAGCGGAGGCTGGGGTAGATCTTGGTGACGAAGGACAGCCGTGCGAGCGTGGGCAGCTTCGTCACGGGCAGCTCGACGGCGAAGCCGTCCAGGATCACTCGGTAGCGGTGGCGGATCTGCGCGGACGGGATCGCCCGCTTCAGGCCGGCGGCGGCGCGACGCTGGACCCGGGCGAGGCGGGCGAGGTATGCGCGCGACGACGCCGACCCGACATTGAGATTGGAGCGGTAAGCGAACAAGCTTCCGCCGCGCGCGGCGAGCGGCGGGAGGCCGAGGTCGACGAGCACGGTGACCCGTCCGCGCGCGTGTCCGGCGGGGATGTGCACGACCCCGGGCCGGACGAGCGGGACGGTCCGCTCGCCGAGCGTCCGGCGGACTGGCTGGAGGGCGGCGGATGCTGCGGAGGCGAGGACGAGCGCCGCAGCGAGCGTGAGGAGGACGGTGCGGCGCAACCGGCTCAGGTTAGCCAGAAACTCATAAACTCGCCAGGTGCCGGACTTCGCCGGAAAGCGCGGTCTCGTTCTCGGCGTAGCCAACAAGCGCTCGATCGCCTGGGCGATCGCGCAGCGGCTCGCGGACGGCGGCGCGAGGCTCGCGTTCACCTACCAGGGGGAACGGATCGAGAAGAGCGTGCGAGAGCTCGCCGACAGCGTCGACAGCCCGCTCCTGATCGAGTGCGACGTGCGGGCGGACGAGGACATCGAGCGGGTTTTCGGCGAGGTGGCGGAGACGTTCGAGGGGCAGCTCGACCTGCTCGTCCACTCGGTCGCGTTCGCCGCCACGGAGGATCTCGAAGGCCGCTTCACGGACACCCCGCGCGACCGCTACTGGCTCGCGCTCGACGTCAGCTCGTACTCGCTGGTCGCCTGTGCCCGCGCTGCCGAGCCGCTGATGGAGGCGGCCGGTGGAGGCTCGATCCTGACGATGACGTATCTCGGCGGCGAGCGGGCCGTGCCGCACTACAACGTGATGGGCGTGGCCAAGGCCGCACTCGACGCGTCCGTTCGCTATCTGGCCTGGGATCTCGGCCAGAAGAACATCCGCATCAACGCCGTCTCGGCCGGGCCGGTCCGCACGCTCGCGGCGCGCTCGATCGCGGGCTTTCCGACCATGGAGGCGATCGTCGAGGAACGCTCACCGCTCCATCGCCACATCTCCGC
>JBIOYJ010000125.1:0-5165 GCA_044870105.1 Gaiellaceae bacterium
GACGACACCGTCTTCTGCGAGCGGTTCGTCGAGCGCTCCCGACACGTCGAGATCCAGCTGCTGGCGGACGGCGATGGCCATGTGATCTCCCTCGGCGAGCGTGAGTGCTCGATCCAGCGCCGACACCAGAAGGTGCTGGAGGAGACGCCCTCCCCCGCCTTGGATCCGGCGCTGCGCGAGGAGATGAGCGAAGCGGCGGTCCGCTTGGCGCGGGCCGTCGGCTACCGCAGCGCCGGGACGGTCGAGTTCATGCTCCAGGGGCGGGACTTCTGGCTGCTGGAGCTCAACGCCCGGATCCAGGTCGAGCATCCCGTCACCGAGCTCGTCACCGGAACGGATCTCGTTCGCGGCCAGCTCGAGGTCGCGATGGAAGAGCCCCTGTCGAGGGACGGCCGGAGTCCGAGCGGCCATGCGGTCGAAGTGCGTCTCTACGCGGAGGATCCGCAGACTTTCCTGCCGCAGGCGGGCCGGATCGAGGAGCTGCGGCTTCCCCGCGGGGTTCGCGTCGATGCCGGCGTCGCCGAAGGAGACGAGATCGGCGTGGCGTACGACCCGATGATCGCGAAGTTGATCGCGCACGGTCCGACGCGCGACAACGCGCTCGACCGTCTGCGGCAGGCGCTCGACGAGACGGAGGTCGCCGGCGTGACAACGAACCTCCCCTTCCTGCGTTGGCTGGTCTCACATCCGGCGGTGCGCGAGGGCAGGACGACCACCGCCTTCCTGATCGAGCATCCGCCGCTCTCGACTCCTCCGGCGCGACTACCGGCCGGACCCTGGGCGGGCGGCTTCCGGCTCAACCTGCCGACTCCGGCTCCGGCCGCCCCGCCCGACGTCGACGCCGCCGCGCACGAGCATCGCCACACGGGCGGCGAAGCCTCCCTGGCCGCTCCGATGCCCGGCACGGTCATCCGCGTCCTCGTGGCCGAAGGCGACGAGGTTCAGCCACGGCAACCGCTGATCGTCCTCGAGGCGATGAAGATGGAGACGCCGGTGGTGTCTCCCTACGAGGCGACGGTCCGTGCCGTTCACGTCGCCGAGGGCGACCGGGTCGCCGGCGGCGCTGTCCTGCTCGAGCTCGAGGAGTAGCCGGAGGACCTAGAGCTAGAACCTGCGCTCGACGCTCGAGACGCGGTCGAGGCGCCTGTCGACGCGGCCGCGATCGCGGTTGCCGCCCTCGCCGAACACGAAGTCTCGCTTCCGGTCGCGGGCGAACAGTGTGTCGTTCCCGTCCCCGCCGAAGAAGGTGTCGCGGCCGGGCCCACCGTTCAGCATGTCGGCGCCCTCGTCCCCGTACATGTCGTCGTTCCCGGCCCCGCCGAAGATCCGGTCGCGTCCGGGGCCGCCGGCGAAGCTGTCGTTGCCGCCCTTGCCGATCATCGTGTCGTTGCCGCCGAAGCCACAGAGAACGTCTCGCTTCGAGGTGCCGACGAGCCGGTCGCTCCGCGCCGTGCCGACGACGGTGCAGCCCAGGTACGTCAGCCGCCGAATCGTCGTGCCGTCGGCGTCCATCGTGTAGATGTCGTTGCTGCCGTCCGCGTCGCTCACGAACGCGATCTTTGTCCCGTCGGGCGACCACGACGGCGTGTGCTCGTCCGAATCGCCCGTCGTCACACGCGTGATGTTGCTCCCGTCGGCGTTCATCACGTAGACGTCGGTCTGCTCGCCTCGCGCGACGGTGAACGCGATCTTCGTGCCGTCAGGCGACCAATCCGGCTCGTATTCGCTGCCGCCGTTCGTCAGACGCGTCCGCGCCGTGCCATCGGCGTTGATCACGTCGATGAATCCCGTGTCCGACGCCCCTCCGACAAAGGCGATGCGGGTGCCGGTCGGCGACCAGTCAGGTGAGACGTCGACCTCGGCGTCGTTGGTCAGCCGAGTCTGGCCGCTGCCGTCGGCGCTCATGACGTAGATCTGGGAGTGCAGGTCGCGCTCGCTGGAGAAGGCGATCCTCGTCCCGTCCGGAGACCAGTCCGGAGAGGTGTCGGATCCCCCCGCCGTCACGCGCGCACGTCCGGTGCCGTCCGCGTTGACCACGTCGATGAAGCCGGTGCTCGAGGTTTGCGTGGAGAACGCAATCCGTTTCCCGTCAGGAGACCACGATGGATTGAGATCGAAACGGTTGCCGCGGCTCACCTGGCGGAAGCCCGTGCCCGTTCCGCTCATCACCCAGATATGGAACTGGTGCGTCACGCGCTCGCTCGCGAACGCGATTCGTCCGTCGCGGGACCAGGAGGGGGAAAGATTGTCCGCAGCGTGAGAGACCTTGCGCTGGGCCGATCTCGGCGCGGAACGCGCGATGCTGCCCGCTCCGGCGAGAACGACCACCGCGCCGATCAGGGTGAAAGTAGCGACGGACCGAGCGTTCATTCCTGCCTCCTAAGCTGGTCGAGACCCCGGAGGCTACGCCCTCCGTGTTAACGAATGATTGCGCAGAAGCGCGGAAAAGAGAAATGTTTCGTGGGCGTCTTTAGAACAGCTTTTGCAGCTTCATGGCCGCGCCCAGGTCGCCCTGGACCCGGAGCTTCCCGCTCATGTAGGCGGTCGTCGGATTCTGCTCCCCACGGACGATCTGCATGAACGTGTCCTCCGAGGCCGCGATCGTGCAGTCGGCATCCTGCGCGCCCTCGCTGACGCTCACCTTGCCGTCGTCCACGTTCACCGTCCACGTGCCGGAGCCGTCGACCTCGAAGACGTAGGACGCCGTCATCCCGGCCGCCTTGGACTCGTCGACTCGAGAGTCGAGCGTCTCAAAGAACTCCCGCGGGCTCTCGGACACGCGCCGAGGGTAGCTGATGGCTCGCGGGGAGCAGGGCCGCGAGGACGACGCCAAGGACAGGTGCGGCCGCGGCGCCGTACAGGGCCGTCTGGAGATCGATCGAGTCCGCCACCGCTCCCAGCGCGACCGCGGCGATTCCACCGAGCCCGATCGACAGGCCGATGGAAAGCCCCGAGGCCATGCCGATGTGCCGCGGGAGGTAGTCCTGGCTCATGACCATGGTCACGCCGAACGTGCCCGTGACGCACACGCCGACGAGCGCCAGCGCCACAGCGCCCGCCACGCCCCCGGCGGCGACGAAGACGATCATCAGCGGCGCGGTGGCGCCCATGCTCACCGCCACCACCGGCCGGGGGCCGATCCGATCGGCGATCGGGCCGGCGACGATGGTTCCCGCCGCGCCGGCGAGCAGCATCAGCGAAAGCAGGTGGTTGCCGTAGGCCTTCGAGTGACCGAGCGAGATCTCCCACAGCGGGACAAAGGTCACGAGGCCGAACCAGGCGACGCTCCGGCAGGCGACGACCCCGAGCAGCAGAGCGAGCGCTCCGGGCCGGTCGGGTTCCTTGCTGTCGGCACGTGAGGCTCGCTCCGGCACGAACGTCTGCAGGAATGGCGCGAGGACGACGAGCAGCGTCGCGATCGCCAGGCCCGGCAGCGCGATCAGGAGCCCGCCCGCGAGCCCGAAGGCGAGCACGAGCGGCGTCGCGATCGTGGGTCCAAGTCCGTAGCCGATGTTGCCGCCGATCGAGAACACGCTCATGCCGCTCGCGCGGCGGCTGCCGCTGGCGTAGGCCGCGAACTTCGATCCTTCCGGGTGGTAGCCGGCGACGCCGAGGCCGGAGAGGACGACAAAGACCAAAACTACCCAGTAGGCGGGCGAGACCGCCGTCAGCGCGATCCCGATTCCGGCGATCGCAACGCCCGCGGGCAGCAGCCACATCGCCCCGCGCCGGTCCGACCACAACCCGAACAGCGGCTGGACGACCGACGAGGAGATCGTCGATGCGAGCATGACGACCGCCGCGAGCGTGTAGGTCAGGTCGAACTTGTCGACGAGAAAGGGAAGGAGCGCCGGAAGCGCTCCGTTGGCGAAGTCGGTCGCGAAATGGCCCCCTGCCAGCGCGGCCATCGCGCGCTTGTCGATCCGCGCGCGCACGCGGCCAGACTAACGACGAGGCGTTCCTACGCCGCGGTCTGCTGAGCCGGCCGAGCCAGGTAGCGCTCGATCAGCGCGTGCGAGAGCTCGAACTGACAGCGGGCGATCTGCAGGCGGTTCTTCTCGAGCAGACCGTCATCGGCGCCGGCGGTGCGGAGCTCCTGGCGCTGCCGTACGAGCTCGTCGTGACGCTCGCAGAGTACCTCGACGCTCAGCCTCGCACGATTTCGCCGAAAGCGCGCGGGAACGAGCGGCCGCAGAAGACTTGCGCTCATACCACGAGCCTTATCGGCCGAGCGGCGGCGAAGTTGAGTGATTTCGCCCATTTGGGCGCCAGCCTAGGAATCGCGTCGGATAGCATCGCGGCCCGATGCGCATCGAGGTCGAGAGCGGCGCCCCGGCCGAGGTCGCGGCCGATGTTCTCGTAGCGCCGATCGTCGAGCCGCCGACGCCGGTCTCGGGCGCGGCGGCCGACCTCGACCGCCGGTTGGACGGCCGGCTGGCCAAGGTGATCGAGGAGGGCGAGGCCTCGGGGAAGCTCTGGACCGCGCCGCTCGTGCATGTGAACGGCCGGCTTCCGGCCGAGCGGGTCGCGCCGGCCGGGCTCGGGCCTCGCGACGAGGTCGACGCGGACGCCATCCGCACCGCCGCGGCGGCCGTCGTTCGCGCCGCCGACACCTTCAGCTCCACGATTGCCTGGGTCGTCGACGAGTCGCTTCCGCTTTCACCCGCCGAGCAAGCGGTTGCGGCGGTCGAGGGCGTGCTCCTCGGCGGCTATGACCCAGCCCGCTGGAAGAGCACCGACGACCGGCCGCACAGGCTCGAGCGACTCGTCCTCTGCTCCTCGGCCCCGATCGGCGACGCGGTCCGGCGCGGAGAGTGCGTCGCACGCTGGACGAACCGGGCGCGGGATCTCGCGAACGAGCCGGCCAATCTCCTGACCCCGGAGCGGCTGGCCGAGCGCGCGGCCGAGATCGCGGACGGCTCGCCACAGCTGTCGTCGGAGGCCTACGACCTGGCTCAGATTGTCGAGCTCGGCATGGGTGCGCTCGCGGGCGTGGCGCAGGGCAGTCACAACCCCGCTCGCTTGATCGTGATGCGGTACGAGCCGGCGCGTCCCTCGGGCGACCTCGTGCTCGGGCTCGTCGGCAAGGCGCTCACCTTCGACACCGGTGGGATCTCGATCAAGAGCGCGACCTACATGGAGGACATGAAGGGCGACATGGCGGG
>JBIOYJ010000126.1:0-3374 GCA_044870105.1 Gaiellaceae bacterium
ACGCCGGTCTCCCCTTTCGCCATGGACTTCGAGGCCATGATCCGTCTCTTCGTAGCGCCTCTGGGGACCAAGGACGAGATCATCGCCACCCTCGAGCTGGTGCTCGACGATGCCCAAGAGATGCTCCGGTTCGCTGGACAGGTCAAACAGGAGTTCCTCGAGGGCATGGCGGTCACACAGGATCAGGTCTACATCCGCGCGCTCGCGGTTGACTTCTTCATCAGCCTCCTCAACACGGTCGAGGCGTGGGCGCAACGGACACTGGACGAGATCGAATCGTGGGACGACCTCAGCCCCGATGGAAAGAACGAGCGAGCGCTCGAGAAGCTCCGGGAACTGCCCGTTCCCACGCCGGGCTCGATAGAAACAACGCCGGTGCCTCCCCGCACTCAGCGTCAAAGGCACCGACGCGCGTGACAAGGTGCTACGTACAGAGCGTCATGCAGGCCCCAGAGGCGGAGGTGACGATAGCGACGCATCCCGCGCACGCCGCTTTCGTTCGCTGAAGCGAGTCGAGCTCGAAGGCGCACGAGTCTTGAATTCGACGGCGGCGCTGCTTGCCTGTCACGACAAGCTCGCGACGGCGCTCCTGCTCGGGCGGGAACGCATACCGCATCCCCTTACCGCTGTGGTGGACAGAGAGAGCAAACGCCCGACGTTCGACTGGCCGGTGGTCGTAAAACCGCGCTTCGGAAGCTGGGGCCAAGGTGTGAAGCTGCTCCGTGACGCGCGATCATTCGAGCGCCACCTGAGAGACATCTGCCGCGAACCGTGGTTCGTTCGGCACGGCGCGCTCGTCCAGGAGTTCGTTCCGGCGAACGCCTCGGATCTCCGCCTCGTGATCGTAGGCGGTGAGGTGCTCGGTGCGATCCGCCGTGTTGCCCGTCCGGGCGAATGGCGGACAAACATCTCCCTCGGCGCGCGTCGGCAGATGGTGGTGCCTTCGCAGGAGGCACGGGCGATTGCGCTCGCGGCGGTGCGAACGGTCGGCATCGATCTCGCTGGCGTCGATCTGCTGCGGAGGCCGGACGGGAGCTACGTCGTGCTCGAGCTGAACGGTGCGGTCGACTTCACGCAAGACTACTCGCTCGGCGCGACGAACGTGTTCAACCGCGCCGCCCGGCGACTGCTCGCGCTCGCAGCCGCCGCGGAGCCGCCACTCAGGATAGGCGCAGCCGGCTTCTGACAAGCGTTGGCCTCGCCGATACTCGCTGCCGCCCGCTAAAAGGTCGCACCGCCGGAAAGGGGCGATGTACAGCGTGCTCCGGGCGCGAATCGGTGATTGCACCCATCGACGATCTGGAGCGGCATCGCAAGCGTCGAGGTCGTGCGCGGCCAAACGACCGAAGCCTCCTCGGCTCCACAGGCACTGCCCGCGCTCGGCGTCGTCGAATGGTTCCCCTATCGAGATCGCGCTCGTGTGCTCAACGCGCTGGCGGAGCTCGAGCAGCTCGGGATCGGCCGCCTTCGAACCGGGATCTCCTGGGCGGACTGGCACCGCTCTGAGGGGAATCCTGGATCCGCTGGCTATGGTCGACGCTCGGCGTGGCCGGGGTCGAGCTTCTGCCCAACTTTCTTTACACGCCCCCTTCACTTGCTCGAGTTCCTCTTACGTCCGCGCCGCCGCGAGACCTGCGCGACTACGCTCGCTTCGTCGATGTGATGATCCAGCTGTTCGGCGAGCACTTCGCTCAGGTTGAGCTCTGGAACGAGCCGAACAACTGGGCAGAGTGGGACCGCAAGCTCGATCCCAAGTGGTGTCTGTTCGCAGAGATGCTCGTGCAGGCGGCCGAGGTGGCGCGCGCGAATGGAAAGCAGGTCGTCCTCGGTGGCCTCAGCCCAATCGACCCCGGCTTCCTAGTGCGATCGAAGAAGGTGCGCTTGACGCCGTCGATGTCGTCGGGGTGCACGGCTTCCCCGGCACGTGGGAGGCGTCTTGGCGGGGCTGGAACTCAGAGCTCGCACGCGTGCGCCAGATTACGTCCAAGCCGATCTGGATCACCGAGACCGGCTGCGCGCGGAGCGGTTGCGCCGACCGGCAGGTGCGCGCCCTTCGCTCCGTCCTCGGGGCGCAGGCAGAGCGCGTCTACTGGTATTCCGTCTTCGATCTCGAGCCCACGCGGCGCTCGCTGAAGGAGATCAATCTCGGCGACCACGACCCGCGCGAGCATCGGATGGGGATGGGCGATCCGCTCCGGCGCGAGCTGGTCGCCGCGGCCGGAGCGCCTTGCAGCAAGGCGGGGCTCGTTGAGGCGCTCACGAGCCGGAGCTAGGGCGAGCGAAGTCGCCGCTCCGCGCGCGGGGAGCGACCACAGCGTCACCGCCTGCCGGAGCAGCGGGGTCGCCGCCGCGGTTGCGGCGCCCAAGGAGCTGCCTGATCATGCCGGCGAGAGCGCGCGCTGCTGCGCGATGCAGGCGCAGCAGAGATGCCCACGCGGCGAGGTCGGGCGGAAGGCGAGGCTCAGATGCGGGCCGGCGCGAGTGCGCCCGCAAGCGGAAACGGAAGTCCATCGCAACCTCCTTGTCTCTGACACGAAGTCGCGCGCCGTTGGTTGCTTGCTTGAGGGTTGCTGCAGTGCGGCCGCCTCGGCTATCGAGGCTAGCGTGCATGTTCGTGTCGGCGCGACCCCACCGCCCGGCGGCAGCAACGAGGGTCGGCGCGCTACCGCTGCCGTGCGGAGAGCCGCGCCCGAAGCGTCACCGACTCGCGTCCGCGAACCACGGAGAGGATCACGGTGTTGCCCGGCGCGTGGCGGCGGAGCGACGAGAACAGGTCTTCCACCGTGCGCCTGCTCCGCCGCTAGGGCGACGATCACGTCGCCGGGTCGGAGCCCGGCGCGTGCGGCCGGTGACCCAGGCGTGACGGCAAGCACGATCGCCCCCTCGCGGACGGACAGCACGAACTCGCGCGCGAGCTCGTCGGTGACCGGGGCCGGCTGGACGCCGAGAAACGTATGCTCGACTCGGCCCTGCTCCAACAGCTGCTCGACGACTTCAAGGACGGTCGGTGAAGGGAGCGCGAACCCCGATCGAGACGGCACGGGCCTGCGGCGGGATGTATGCGACGTTGATCCCGATCACCTGTCCGGCGGCATCGACGAGCGCCCCGCCCGAGTTGCCCGGAGAGATGGCGGCGTCGGTCTGGATGAGATCGATTAGCGGCGGCGTCGAGCCGCCGGAGGGGATCGCCCGGTGCAGGCCGGACACGATTCCCGCGGTAACGGTGTTCTCGAAGCCGAGCGGATTCCCGATCGCGACGGCTAGCGCTCCAATCGGCGGCAGCCGCTTCGCAAACGCTGCCGCCGGCAATCCCTGCGCGTTCACCTTGAGCACCGCGAGATCGGTAACCGGATCTCTCGCCTGAACGCTTGCGG
>JBIOYJ010000127.1:0-4549 GCA_044870105.1 Gaiellaceae bacterium
CGCATATGACACAGCTCCACGGTCCCGAGTCTCGGGACCTCGTTCGGACGAGGCGGCGCCACGACCTTCCAGCAAGACCTGGCCAACTCGGACTGCATCCTGATCATGGGCTCCAACATGGCGGAGAATCACCCGGTCGGCTTCCAATGGCCGATGGAGGCCCGCCGGCGCGGGGCGAGGTTGATCCACGTCGACCCCCGTTTCACGCGCACCAGCGCGATGTGCGACCTCCATGTGCCGATCCGCGCCGGCACGGACATCGCCTTCCTGGGCGGGATCGTCAACTACATCATCGAGCACGAGCGCTGGTTCGACGAGTACGTCAAGACCTATACGAACGCGCCCACGATCGTGCGCGACGACTTCAAGGACACCGAGGACCTCGACGGCGTCTTCTCCGGCTGGGATCCCGAGAAGAAGACCTACGACCCGTCCAGCTGGCAGTACGCGTGCATGGAGCTGAAGGGCTCGGGCCAGGGCGAGGAGGGCGCTCCGCGGGGTGAGCAGTCCGGCCACGGGGGCCACGGCGCGGGCCTGCACCACGGCGAGCCGCCCGAAGAGGACGAGATCCTTCGGCACCCGCGCTGCGTCTTCCAGATCGTCAAGCGACACTTCTCGCGCTACACGCCGGAGACGGTGGCCGAGATCTGTGGCTGCACGCCCGAGCAGCTGATCGAGGTCGCGGCGTCGCTGTGCGACAACTCCGGCCGTGACCGGACGTCCTCGATCGTCTACTCGGTCGGCTGGACGCAGCACACGGTGGGCGTCCAGTACATCCGCACCGCCGCGATCATCCAGCTGCTGCTCGGCAACATCGGCCGGCCGGGCGGGGGGATCATGGCCCTGCGCGGCCACGCCTCGATTCAGGGCTCGACCGACGTCCCGACGCTCTACAACATCCTGCCCGGCTACATGCCGATGCCGCATGCCGGCACCGACACCGACCTGCGGACCTACATCGAGGAGAACGAAAGCCCGACCGGCTTCTGGGGCAATCTCGACGCGTACGTCGTCAGCCTGCTGAGGGCTTACTTCGGCGAAGCGGCGACGCCCGAGAACGAGTTCTGCTTCGGTCACCTCCCGCGGATCAGCACCGACCACTCGGCGTATCAGGCGGCGATGGACATGCTCGACGGCAAGATGCGCGGGTACTTCCTGCTCGGAGAGAACCCGGCCGTCGGCTCCTCCAACTCCAAGCTGCACCGACTTGCGCTGGCCAAGCTCGACTGGCTCGTCGTGCGCGACTTCCAGCTGATCGAGTCGGCGAGCTTCTGGAACGAGGGGCCGGAGATCGAGACCGGCGAGCTGAAGCCGGAGGAGATCGGCACGGAGATCTTCTTCCTCCCGGCGGCCGCCCACACGGAGAAGGACGGGTCGTTCACCAACACACAGCGCCTGCTCCAGTGGCACCACAAGGCGATCGAGCCGGAAGGCGACTGCCGCTCCGAGCTCTGGTTCATGTACCACCTTGGTCGCCGGATCCGGGAAAAGCTGGCCGATTCGACCGATCCTAAGGACCGCCCCGTCCTCGACCTCGCCTGGGTTTACCCGACCCAGGGCCACCTCGAGGATCCGAGCGCCGACGCGGTCCTCCGGGAGATCAACGGCTGGGGTCCCGACGGCAAGACGCTCTCGACCTACATGGAGCTGAAGGCGGACGGATCGACGGCCTGCGGCTGCTGGATCTACTGCGGCTGCTACGCGGAGGAGATCAACCGCCCGGCGCAGCGCAAACCCGGCCAGGAGCAGACGTGGGTGGCACCCGAGTGGGGCTGGGCCTGGCCGCTCAACCGTCGCATCCTCTACAACCGCGCGTCAGCCGACCCCAAGGGCAAGCCCTGGTCAGAGCGTAAGAAGTACGTCTGGTGGGACGGTCGCAAGCGGGAATGGACGGGCGAGGACGTGCCGGACTTCGAGCCGAAGAAACGCCCGGATTACGAGCCTCCCGACGACGCGAAGGCCGAGGAGGCGATCCGCGGCGACCACCCGTTCATCATGCAGGGCGACGGCCAGGGCTGGCTGTTCGTGCCGAGCGGACTGATGGACGGGCCGCTGCCAACCCATTACGAGCCCCACGAGTCGCCGTTCGAGAATCGCCTCTACGGCCAGCAGTCGAACCCGGCGCGGCAGCAGATGCCGCGCAAGGAGAACCCCTACAACCCAAGCGACGGCGCCAAGGGTGCGGACGCGTATCCCTTCGTCCTCACCACCTACCGGCTGACGGAGCATCACACGGCCGGCGGCATGTCACGCACGCTGCCGTACCTCGCCGAGCTGCAGCCGGAGCTCTTCTGCGAGGTCAGTCCGGAGCTGGCGAGGGAGCGCGGGCTCGAGCACGGCGGCTGGGCGACGATCATCACCGCGCGCACGGCGATCGAGGCGCGCGTCCTCGTGACCGAGCGGATGGCGCCGCTGACCGTGCAAGGACGAAAGGTGCATCAGGTCGGAGTGCCGTACCACTGGGGCTTCAAGGGTCTGACGAAGGGCGACTCGGGCAACGACCTGTTTTCGATCGCGCTCGATCCCAACGTCCATATCCAGGAAGTGAAGGCGGCGAGCTGCGACGTCCGGCCCGGCCGCCGGCCCCGCGGCGCGAAGCTGCTCGAGTTCGTGGAGGGCTACCCGAGAACGTGAAGACGGCGGACGGGACCGAGACGTACGGCCCGCAGGCGAAGCCGCGGATGGGCTTCTTCACCGACACGTCGGTCTGCATCGGCTGCAAGGCGTGCGAGGTGGCCTGCAAGGAGTGGAACCTGGTTCCCGAGGACGGTCTGGTCTGGACCGGCCACTCCTACGACAACACCGGCGAGCTGAACGCAAACACGTGGCGGCACGTCGCCTTCATCGAGCAGGAGAAGCCGATCAAGGTCGGCGGCCAGGACTTTCGCTGGTTGATGTCGAGCGACGTGTGCAAGCACTGCACGCATGCGGGCTGCCTCGACGTCTGCCCCACCGGCGCGATCTTCCGCACCGAGTTCGGAACCGTCGTGATCCAGGACGACGTCTGCAACGGCTGCGGCTACTGCGTCACGGCCTGTCCCTTCGGCGTGATCTCGAAGCGGGAGCTCGGCGGCGACGGCGGGATGCACAAGTGCACGCTCTGCTACGACCGCCTGCAGGACGGGCTCGAGCCCGCCTGCTCGAAGGCGTGCCCGACGGACTCCATTCAGTTCGGGCCGCTCGACGAGCTCGTCGGTCGCGCGCGCGAACGCTGCGAGCACCTGGTCGAGGCAGGCGTCGCCGATGCCCGGCTCTACCTGCCGCCGGACAACGGGGACGGGATCGGCGGCGCCGGCGCATTCTTCCTGCTCCTCGACGAGCCTGAGGTCTACGGCCTGCCGCCCGACCCGGTCGTTCCGACGAAGGACCTCGGCGCGATCTGGGGAGCGGCGGCAGCAGCGGCCGGCGTGCTCGTCGCGGGGATCGCGGTGGCGCTGGCCGGGGGAGCCGAATGAGCGAGAACGGCCGCTCCTACTACGGCCGACCGATGATCAAGGAGCCGGTCTGGAAGCCGGAGATCCCGCTCTACTTCTTCTTCGGGGGGATGGCAGGCGCCGCCGACAGCCTGGCGTTGGGGGCGCGGCTGACGGACAACGACCGGCTCCGCGTCGCCTCGCTCTTCACCGCCGCGGCAGGCGTGGCCGTCAGCCCCTATTTCCTGATCAAGGATCTCGGCCGGCCGATCCGCTTCTACAACATGCTCCGCGTCTTCAAGGTGACGTCGCCGATGAGCGTGGGCACGTGGATCCTGAGCGCCGAAGGCGCGGCGACCAGCGTCGCGGCCGGGTGTCAGCTCTTCGGCGTCATGCCGCGCCTGCGGACCGCCGCGCAGGTCGTCGCGGGTGTCCTCGGTCCCGCGCAGGCGACGTACACGGGAGCGCTCGTGGCCGATTCGGTTGTGCCCGTTTGGCACGAGGCGCGGCACGAGCTGCCACTCGTGTTCGCGGCCGGCTCGGCCGCGAGCGCGGGCGGCGCTGCCGCCGCTCTGACGCCGGCCGAGGCGGCCGGCCCCGCGCGCAGACTCGCGCTTCTCGGCGGCGTCACCGAGCTGGTGGCGACGAAGGTGATGGAGAAACGGATGGGCGAGCTCGTCTCCGAGCCGTACCGCAAGGGCCAGGCCGGCACGTACTCAAGGCTGGCGACGGGAGCAACGCTCGCCGGCACCGCGTTAATGGCGCTCGCCGGCCGCCGGAGATCCGGTGCCGTCGCAGCCGGTGCGCTGCTGCTCGCCGGTTCCCTGTGCCAGCGCTTCGCCGTCTTCCATGCGGGCAAGATCTCGGCGGCAGATCCTCACTACACCTCCATCCCGCAGCGGGAGCGGCTAAGGGGTTAAGCGGACAGGGATCTCGACGACGTGGGTGCGGCTGCCGTCCTCGGCCGAGATCTCGAACAGCACGAGCTCTGCGTCGGTCGGCCGGTCGACGTCGAACGGGAGCGAGAAGTCGAACGTGCCACGCGTGCCGCTGCCCGAGGTCGCCGTGACGAAGCGCTTCGCGATCACCTTGCCGCCGCGCACGAGCTCGACTTGGAACGTCGCCTCGAACGTGTT
>JBIOYJ010000128.1:0-8093 GCA_044870105.1 Gaiellaceae bacterium
AGATCACGGCGGCGAGCAGCGCCGGGTCGAGCCTGTAGTTCTGGGCGTGCCCGCGCACGATCTGGTCGTACTTGAGCGGATACCGCAGGCGCACGTACCAGCCGGGCTGCTCGCCGAAGGCATACGCCGCGACCGACGCCACTCCGAGCAGCAGAACGAAAAGCAACGTGAATCGCCTCACGAGCTTGGCGGTCGTGCCCCCTCGCCCGCGGCCTTAAGACGATTCTGAGCCACTTCGACCATTCCTGGGATCCGCGAGCAGACCTCGCATTCGTACAGCCGAACCGTTCCGTCCTCGCCCGAGGTGAGAATCCGGCGCCCGTCGGGGCTGAACGAGGCGCTGCTAAGGATGCCGGTGTGTCCGAACAGGTAAACGAGCAGTCGTCCCGTCTCCGTTGGCCAGAGCGCCGCTGTCCCGGGTCCCGCGGTCACGACCCACCTCGTATCAGGGCTGAATTCTGCTCCCTTGACGACGGCAAAGTGGCCGCGCAGTACGCGGAGGGTTTTCCCAGTCGCGACGCTCCAAATCCGGGCGTCTGAATCGAAGCTCGAGGTGACGACGAACTTTGAATCTCGGCTGAAGGAGGCCGCGGTCAGACCATTCGCATGCCCGCTGAGGACATGAACGGTCTCACCTGTCTTTACGCTCCAAATGCGCGCTGTCTTGTCTTCGCTCGCCGTCATGGCGAGACGGCCGTCCGGGCTGAACGCGGCCGAGACGATCCGGCCGCGGTGCCCGCGCAGCGCGTGAACAATGGCTCCGCGGTCGACATCCCAGATCCGGACCGTGCGGTCATCGGCGGCGGTCAGCACCAGCTTTCCGCTCGGGCTGAAGGAAGCTGTCCTCACCGCGGCGCCGTGGCGCAAGGTGCGCATCAGCTCCCCCGTCGCGGTGCGCCAAAGACGCCCCGCCCCATCCTCACTTGTCGTTACCGCGAGGGCACCGTCGGCGCTGAACGATCCGCTCGTTACGGCTGCTCGGTGGCGCAAGATACGCGCCGATCCATTCCGCCAAAGGCGCGCTGTCCCGTCACGGCTCGTCGTCAGGAGGTAAGCGCCGTCTGGGCTGAACGACGCGCTCGTCACAGGTCCCTGGTGTCGGAGAATCAAGACGAGGCGGTGGCTCGCTACGGCCCATACTCGAGCGGTCCCATCCTCGCCGGCGCTGACGGCGCGATCGCCATCGGGACTGAACGACGCGTGGGAAGCGGAGCCTCGATGCCTGCCGAGCAGACGAAGCTGCGGCTCCGTACCAGGATCCCAGATTCGGGCCGTACCATCCTCGCTGCCGGTCAAGACCAGGTCGCCGGTGGCCGCGTACGAGGCGCCGACCAGCCCCCCGCTGTGGCCGAGAAGAGAGGCCGCAAGACGTCCGCTCGCGGCGAGCCAGATCTTCGCGGTCCGATCCCTGCTCCAGGTCAACACCCATCTCCCGTCAGGGCTGAAGCCTGCGCCCAGGACGTCATTCGTGTGGCCGGGGAGCACGGCAACCTTGGTCCCGTTCGAAACGCGCCAGATCCGGGCGGCCCCGTCCGTGCTCGCCGTCACGACGAGTCTGCCACGCGGGCTGAACGAGGCTTGCGTCACCTGGCCAAAATGGTCCCCCAAGACGTGCCGCACTCGACCTGTCTGCGCGTCCCAGAGCCGCGCTGTTCGGTCGCGACTCGTCGTCACGATCACGGATGCGTCAGGGCTGAACGACGCGCTCGTGAGCCCGCCGCGTTGCTGGAATTTGCGGAGTAGACGGCCGTCCCGGGCTACGAACAGATGCGCCTGCCTCCCGCTCACGGTGAGAAGAAGCTTGCCGTCCGGACTGAAGCTGGCCTGGCGCACGGGTTGATCATGCTTCAGGGCATGCATTAGCCTGCCGTCGGCGACGCGCCAGATCCGGACGACGCGGTCCGCAGCGACCGTCGCGAAGCGGGCGTTGTCGGGGTTGAACGATGCAGCGATGACTGCGGCGGGATGACGCAACACCCGCACGGCGCTCCCCGGACGCAGGTGCCAGATCGACGCGGTGCGATTCTCAGCGGTGGCGACAACAAGACGTCCGTCCGGGCTGAACGAAGCGCTCGTCAACGGTCCCCCTGCATCGAAGTCGCGGACTAACCGTCCCGTCCGAGCGCTGAAGATCCGCGCCCTTCCGTCGCGGCTCGCGACGAGAGCCAGCCCGCCGTCTGGGCTAAAGGAAGCGCCCGTCAGCGGACCGTATGCACGAAGTACGCGGCGAAGCCGCGTCTCGAGCAGCGCCTGTCTGAGCGCATTCTCGACCTCGGGCGCCTGGTCAAGCCGCGCGGCTTCCACTGCCAACCGTAGGCTCCTCGCGGGATCGACGGCGAGCTGCGAAACCGCAGTCGCGGCAAGCTCTCGCGCCCGCGCGTGCCGCGCTTCGGTGCGGGCCTCGCTTCGCTGCGTCAGCGCGAAGACCGCCACCGCGATCATCGCGACGAGCGCTACCAGGGCCCCGATCGCGATGACGGCGATCCGGCGGTGGCGGCGCTCGGCGGCACGTCGCTCTTGCTCGAGTTCATGCTCGCGCCGCCACGCGAGCACAGCTTCCCCAAGAACATCGTGGAAGATCTCGTACCGCGGTGTGTTGAGTCCGGCACCGTCTACGGGTCGCAGGATTCGCTCCCGTCCGAGTGCTGAAAGAACCGGCTCGAGACGATTCCGGTCTACCGCGGCATATTCGGCGAGGTCGTCGACCTCGTGCGCCACCTTCGTTCCCGAGGGCGTGACGAGATGCCGAAAGATGCCGGCGGCGACATCCCGCTCCGGCGGAGTGAGGGCGCCGACAGCGCGTCGGAGGTGCGATCCGACGATTGCGACCGTGCCGCCGAGCCCCTCGAGCGTCGCGCGGCGCAGACTCCGCGAGCCCGCGCCGAGCTCTTCGTTCCAGACCCGTTCGACAACGAGCTGGAGATACGGCGCCTCGATCCGATCTTGGTCGTGCTCGCTCGTCCCGATGCCACGGCCCGCCTCCACGAAGTGAACCCTTCCCGCGGTCGTCTGGTCGAGGACCGCCTCGACAAAATCATCCTCGACCGTAATGCGATCGGCCTCGTCGGAGAGCGAGTTGTACCGCTCAACGGGTCCGATGATCGCCGAACGCGCCGCGCGCCGGTCGAGCTGGTCGAGCCGGAGCTGGTTGGCAAACAAGCCTGGGATCCGGCCTCGAAAGCGATCGACCTTGGCGAGGGCGTCCTCGCGAATCGAGAGGAGCACACGCACGCGGAGACCCGCCCTTGTAACGAGCTCAGGGAGCTCCTCGACGAACCGACCGTACTCGCGGTGGTAGAGGAAGTACTCCTCGATCTGATCCAGCACGAGTAGGAGGTCGCACGCGAGCGTCTCGGTCCAGCGCTGGAATGTGTCTGCGAGCGATTCGCCGGGCACCTCGTCGAGTAATGCGCTGCCGAACAGAGCGGCGAGCTGTTGGCGTGCCGCCGCCAGCAGCGCTGTGACCGGATCTTCGCTCCAAGCCGTGAAGACGACGATCGCGAACTCGGGGTGGCCCCCTCGGTCGACATTGGCGCGGGCCAGCTCTCGAACATGCCACGCGACCCCGGCGCGAAGCACCGATGTCTTTCCGACGCCGGTCGGTCCGTAGAGAACGGTCAACCGCGCCGCGAGCAGATTCTCGGCGATGAGCTCGATCTCCCGACCGCGGCCGAAGAAAAAGAGCGAGTCGAGCTCCGTGTCCTCGAACGGAACGAGGCCCTTGTACGGATTCATCCGCCGGATTTCGCCGTCCCCGGCAGAGCTCTCTCGAAGCTCAGTCATCGAGCTACGGGCTTCGCCACCGCCTCGCGGAGGCGGTGGCCGAGCTCTTCGACGTAATCGGCGAGCGGTCCATCGACAACGTCGACATCTCGCTTGCGCCAGAACTCTCGGTCGAGCGGCGCCGGGCCGGTGTGAATTGCCCACGAGCGGTAGCTGATTGCTTCGTCACCGAAGACGCGGTGAAGGAAGACCCGCAGATTCCATTCGAGCAAGGGGTAGCCGAGGAACAGGAGATGGCTGCGCACGAGCCGCGCGGCCAGAGTGACGGGGATGACGTTCGCGAGCTCCGTCTGCGCCAGGTAGGCGATGTAATCGTCTTCGCTAACCACGAAGCTCTCCCGCTCGCGCTCGGGAGGGTCGACATCACCGTGGATCTTGAGGATTACGGTGCGGTCGTCGAGTGACAGATCGGTGTACGTATTCGGCACGTTGATCACCACGGTGGAACCGTTTGGCCGCCGATGGCAGAACCTGCCACGGTCCCGCCCCGTCGCTATGTAAGAGACGACGTCGACCTCCTCGCCGGCGTCCTCGAAGGCGCGCTCGAGGACTCGTCCGTACCCCGAGGTGACGATGAGCTGCTGTGGAGCGCCGCGCTCGCGAAGGATGGGAACGAGTTCCGTCAGGAAGCTGTGGACCGGGCTCGGCTCCGTTTGCTCCGCGTGGAGCGCGTGCAGCTCGTCGTATAGCGGCCCCACTCCTCGAGTCACCGCAACGAACTGGGCGACCCGGGCCAAGTCGCCTCGATACTCCGGAGGACAGCCAAACGTTTCGGCGAGATATGAGGCGACCTCTTCTCCTGACGACAGCGAGGCTCCCGGGCCGAGAACCGGAACGACGCGCCCGGAAAGGATCGCGCGCGCGACCTCGTCGAGATGGTCCGGAGTCGCTCGCGGCGCCGCTTCCGTCTCCAGGGCGGACTCCTGGCGAAGGATCGACGCATGGAGATGCTGAAGTTCCGAGCTCGGCTCGATCCCGAGCTCCTCGACGAGTACCCGGCGCGCTTCCTGATACGCCTGTAGCGCTTCCGCCTGCCGGCCCGCGCGGTAGAGCGCGAGCATGAGCTGAGCACGGAAACGCTCCCGAAGTGGATGCTCGCGGACAAGCGACTCGAGCTCAGGAACGACCTCCGCGTGCATCCCAAGGTCGAGATCTGCATCGATCCGGTCTTCGAGCGCGACGAGACGCAGCTCCTCGAGACGGTGGATTGCGCTTTGCGCGAACCCCTCATAGGCGAAGTCCGCGAGCGGCGGGCCGCGCCATAACGCAAGAGCCTCGCGAATTGCTTGGGCGCGATCTCGGGCTTCGCCCTCTCTCGCCTGCGCTATGAGCCGCTCGAACCGAAGCGCATCGAGTCTGTAGTCGTCCACTTTCAGGATGTATCCCGGCGCCTGCGTGGCAACGACTTCCGGGCCAAGCGCCTTTCGAAGCTGCGAGATGTTGTTTTGAAGCGACGTCAACGCGGTTCGCGGAGGCTGCTCGCCCCAAAGCTCGTCGACAAGACGGTCTGCCGACATCAGCTCACCGGCGTGGACCAGGAGCACCGCCAAAAGCGCGCGCTGCTTTCTGCCGCCGAGCCGGACCAGCTTCCCGTCGCGCTCGATCTCGAGCGGGCCCAGGATGCGGAACTGGAGCACGGCCCTCCTTTTCTAGCACGCACCAAACGGCTCGCATAGCGCATTAGCGGCCCGTTGGCCGGCCGTGAGGGCGCGATTTGAGACCCGAACGACGGTGGCCGCATGGCTACCGTTACAGCACATCTCAACGCTCGCGGCGGACTTCGTCGCACGCTTTTCATCCTCTTCGCTGCCGGCAGCGCAGCGATCGTCGTCGCTCGAAACGCCGACGGACACGCGGCCGTAGGGGCGTCCAACGGCGTCGCGGTCGTCTCGATCAAGGGCAGGTCTTCCTCGGGCACACCGAGCGCCTATGGCTGGCCGCTGAAGCCGTTCGGCCGGCCACACCTGGTGCGCGCGTACTTCAACGATCCTCGCATCGAGGGCCCTTCCAAGACTTTCCACTTCGGTATCGACATCGCTGTCTCGACGCAGGGGCGGACGCCCGTGTACGCCGTCGCGTCGGGAACGGCAAGGTTGGCAAACCGACACGCCATCATGGTCTGGGGCTCCCGCGCGCACGGCTACTGGCATGTCGAGCCGGTCGTACGTGCCGGTCAACTCGTCCGACAACACCAGCTGATCGGCATGTCCATGAAGGGCTGGAACCACGTCCACTTCGGCGAGTACGCAGGCGGCCGTTGGGTCAACCCGCTGCGCTCGGGCGGGCTCGGTCCGTTCTTCGATACGACCGTCCCGACGGTGCGGAACGTGACCTTCAAGCGGAGCCGCGAGGCCTTGAACCCGGATCGCGTGAGCGGAACGTGCAGCCTGGTGCTGGTCACCTATGACACGGCCTCCTCCATCCGGCCCGCTCCGTGGCCTGTCACTCCCGCGCTGATCCGCTGGCGGATCGCCCGCGGCGGACGGCCGGTGACAGGTTGGAAGACGGTGATCGACTCACGCGGTGCGATTCGCAGCGGCTCATTCGCGTCCGTCTATGCCCCCGGCACGAGGCAGAACCACCCTGGCCATGCCGGCGAGTACCGGTTCTATCTGGCGCACGGCTGGACGAGCCGAGCGTTCCGCGACGGCTCCTACACGATCGAGGTCAAGGCGTCGGACACTCGCGCGAACACGGTCATCGCACGCGTGCGCTTCGCGATCGACAACCGCTAGCACACCGAGCAACGGACGGCCGGCGCTCCGACGGCGCCGGCCGTGCTATGGACCGGTTGGGCCGTGCGCCTCGGAACGAGGGCATAGAGGTTCGTCAATCCCGTCAAGTACGCCCGCGAGCGGTCGGCGACGATCGGGCTGTACTCGCCGTCCGGAAACGTCCAGACGAGCTTGCCCGTCGCAGTGTCGACGGCAAACGTCCTCCGGGCTCGGCGATCGAGCTCGCGTGACCAACAGCCCCCACAGGTCGAGAAGTAGACGAGGCCACCGAGCACTGTCGGGGCGCCTGAGATGGGATGACGAGCATCGAACGCCCAGCGCATCGTGCCCGTGGCCCCGTCCAGAGCGTAGAGATGATGGTCATACGAGCCCACGTAGACGGTGCCGCGCGAGACCGCCGCGGGCGCATACACGTAGTTGCCCGTGCCGAAAGACCACAGGAGGCGCCCCGTTCGGGCGCTGAACGCATAGACGTTGCCGTCCGTTGCACCAACGTATACACGCCCGCGCGCGACCGCGGGTGTCGCATAGAAATTTCCGCGCCGGGCGTTCCGTGTGCCCGCGGCGGCCGACCACTCCATGTTGCCGGTTCGAGCATCCAGCGCGTAGACCTTGCCGTCGTACGACCCGATGTAGACGGTGTCGTTCGAGTACGCGGCTCCAGCCTTCACCGGGCCGTGCGTCGCGAACGTCCAGCGAGGCACGTGCGTCTTCGCGTCGACCGCGTAGACGCGATGGTCCCAAGAGCCGAAGTACACGGTGCCGTTGACCAGCAGCGGTGAGGACTCGATCAGGCCCGTGCGATAACGCCAAAGCGGCGCCCCAGTGAGCGCGTTGAGCGTAACGAGATATCCTCCCGCGCCCGCGTTGTGACCCTCGCAGGGCGCGGGATCCATGGTGACGATGTACACGACGCCGCGACCGACCGTCGGCGATGCGGCAATGCAACGGCCGACGTGGCGCCTCCACACCCTGGTTCCCGTGCGAGCATCCAACGCGAGGACGAGTCCGTAGTTCGTACCCAGGTAGAGGCGCCCGTATGCCACGACGGGCGGGAACTCGATGAAGCTCGAGTCGGCGAACGCGGACCAGAGCTTTCGGAACGGCGGTCGATGTGCGAAGCCCATAGGCGAGTGGGTACGAGCGGCGTCAAAGCCGTACGTAGGCCACGGGAGCGGCTCCGCATCGCGCGGCCGCCGAGTCCGGGCACCTGATCTTGTTTCGAGCTCCGGCCTCGACTGCGCGTTCCCGGTCGAAGCTCCGCGAATGTCGCGGCTTGAGCTCTGCCCGAACACGAGGAAGCCAAGAAGACCGGCGATCGCGACGATTCCCAGCGCGACGCCGACGCGTCTCATGTGCGCACCGCGAGCTGCTGCATCACGCCGGCGACGAAGTCGTCGAGCTCCTCGAGCGTGCCGTCGTTCACGTAGGCGAAGTCCGCCCGGCGGGCCTTCTCCTCGTCCGGAATCAGGCGTTGCTGGCGATCGGCGACCGAGACGCTCGCGCGTTGCGCACGCAGTTCCTCCGGCGCCGTGATCGCGACGACGACGTCGAAGCGGTCCTCACTCCCGGCCT
>JBIOYJ010000129.1:0-7327 GCA_044870105.1 Gaiellaceae bacterium
AGCAGCGTTCCCACTGTCCTGGTCACGACCCAGAGCGCGACGATCGCGGCGTTCCCAAGCACGCCGAGCCAGAGCAGCCGGCGCGAGGGCCAGGTAACCACAAGCACAGCCCACGCGAGCTGGGCGATCCCGCTTGCGACGAAAAACGCACCGAACCCCCACCACTCCTCGAAGTGGGTTTCGATCACGGCGTAGTGAATCGCTGCTGCACCCGCTGACAGCAGCGCCGCCGTGACGACGATCAGCTGCGCCTTCGTTCTCGTCGTTCGCAGCGCGAGCGGGACGACGGCGAGCGTAGCGATAGTGACGCCGCCAGCAGCCGCGATCTGAAGCGCGGCCGGGCGCAGATCAGCGCCGAGCCGGGTGCCAAGTAGGGTCGCGAGGCCGGCGGCGACGATGGCGAGACCAGCGGCGGCCAGCGGACGCGGTGGCCCCTCGAACCGCTCCGCGACCGCAACGAGGCGCCAGGTCTGCTCCCACTCGTTCTGGCGGCGTTGCGCCTCCATGAGATCTAAGGGACCTACGCTGCTTCGCGCCCAACGGATTCATAGCTACGGTACGGTCGGCGCGCAGCAAGTCGATCTGAGCGAGAACCCCCGATTTGCGGCGCTTTTTGCCGAGCCCCGGAGCCGCTGGCCAGCCCCGCGTCGTGTGAACCGATCGGGCTTCCGGCCCGGACACAAGGTCGACCAGTCGAGGTACCCCAAGCGTGCCACCGAGGCTCGACGTCCGCGTCAAGAACGTGTACCTCCCGGAAGGAACCACGCTGTTCGTGGGCGTTGGGTGCGAGTATCACAGCTGCCTCGACTACCGCAAGGCCGGGACGTTCACGCTGACGAACCGCCAGGGGTCCTTCTCGGGGTCGCTTCAGATCGAGGTCGGTCGGCAGACCAGCATCATGGTGTCGACGGCCGATGGAACGGTCCGTCTCTCGAACCCAGAGCCCATGAACCCCTGAGGCGACGCCCGCCCCGCCCGGCCGGACCCTTTCGCGCCGAAGAAACGAGACGGCTACGCCGACTTGAACATCCCAACCTGGCGAGGCCGTCGAGTGGGGGGACGCCTCATCCGGCGCCTCCTCCTCGGCGACGATGCCGGTTGCCCACAACGCGACCGCCCCCGACTCTTCCCGTACCTTCGGTGGGAAGGCTGCGCACGGTCGAGGAGAAATCTCGCTTCGGACCGATGAGTTCTCGCCGGCCGGTAAGTCTTACGTGCATGAGACTCACGCTGACCGAATTCGTGACGCTCGACGGCATCTACCAGGCGCCGGGCGGCCCGAACGAGGACACCAGCGGCGACTTCCGCCACGGCGGCTGGCTGGTGCCGTTCTTCGACGATGCCCTCGGCCGGTACATGAACGGGATCTTCGACGAGGTCGACGCGTTCGTGCTCGGCCGCAAGACCTTCGAGATCTTCGCCGCGAGCTGGCCGAAGGTCACCGATCCCGATGACCCGATCGCGAGCCGTCTCAACACGCTGCCGAAGTACGTCGCCTCGCGCAGCCTGACGCGAGCGGAATGGCAGAACAGCACCGTCCTCGGCGGTGACGTCGTGGCCGAGGTCGCCAAGCTCAAGGAGCAGCTCGGCCGGGAGCTGCAGATCCACGGCAGTGGCGCGCTCGCCCAGACGTTGTTCGACGCCGGCCTGATCGACGCCATCCGGCTGATCGTCTTCCCGGTGGTGCTCGGCTCGGGCAAGCGGCTGTTCGCTGAAGGACGGACGCCGTCGAGCTTCCGGCTGGCCGACGTCACGTCGACCCCCAGCGGTGTGACGATGCAGACGCTCGAACTGACCGGCCCGCCCGAGTACGGCGAGGTCGAGATCGAGTAGCCGCTGTTCCTTCCCCGGCGATCAATACAGCGCCGACCTGCTCCACGGCGGCCGTGCCAGACTCGCCGCCAGCGCGCGGGCGCCGTCGCGCAGCACGGGCTCGCCGTGCGTGACGAGCACTCGCTCGACGTCGAGCCGCGTCAGCGCGTCCAGCGTCGGCAGGAAGCGCTGCTCGTACCAGGTGCGGCGACGCTCGCCGTCGCGGTGCCTCGGCCATACGCGCAGCTCCCCGTCGATCTCGAGCACGGTGTCGCCGAAGGCCAGGGCTCGGTGCGACGGCAGCTCGAACGGGATCTCGGCGCGCCGAGGCCGTCCGATCGGATGCGCGCGCACGCCGCCGTCGAGCGTCTCGCCGCCGCGTAGCGGCCGGAAGGCGGAGCGATCATCGAGCCGCGTGGCGCAGTGCTCGTGCCCGAAGATCGTGACCTCGTGCCGGTCGCGCCAGCGCCGCCACAGAAGCTCGGAGCCGCGCACATGGAAGGGCGTGGTGACGAGGATGCACACGCGCCCGCTCACGATCTTGTCGAGCGCCGCTAGCAGCGGCTCGGTCTCGCCGCCGACGAGTGGATCGACCAGGATCGTGTCCTGGCCGTCGCGCAGCACGTACGCCGTCATAGTCGGAGGGATGCCGTTCCGGGTGACCGTGAACCGCCAGAGTCCGGGGGCGACCTCGTCGAGCGGGGACATGACGCCATCATCGCGCCTGCCGAGGAGGATGGCATGAACCGGCCGCTCCGAGTACAGCGCTGGTCGCAGCGATGATCGCGCCGCCGAGTGCGACAGAGGCGAACGAGCGCAGGCACGCCGGTGTGGAAGGAGCGCCAGCGGATCGAGGCAAGCGTGACCGCTACGAGCGAGTGCTGCCTAGGTCCGCTCGGGTTCAGATTCCGGCACAGCGACGTCCGGCTCCTCGGGGAGCATGCCCGGCTCCGGGGGCGTCACACCCTCTTCTTCCGGCATCGTTTCCGGCTCCGCCGGCTCGGGCTCTGTCTCTGGCTCTGGCTCGAGAGGTTCATGCTCTTGATCCGGGTCATAAGTCGACATTTGCACCTCCCTCGACTTCGAAGTGAGCGGGCCTTACCCGCGCGATCGCTTCGAAGAACGCGCTCCTACTCCGCCAACGCCTCGGAGACGTAGGGCGGACCAAGCTAGTCGGCTGGACGACCAGCAGCGTCGGCCAAGAGTCCGGCGACGTACCACTCCTCCAGAGGGTCGAAGCTGTCGTAGGCCTGGCCGACGACGGCGATCTGCTTGAGCGGGTGCGGGCAGACGACCAGGTCGGCTTGCTCGCGCAGGCGCGCGAGGCCGTCGACATGCCCGACAGGCGTCGCCGCGATCAGTTGCGCTACTCCCTCGCTCTGCGCCCAGCGACAGGCAGCGGCGAGTGTCAGTCCGGTGATCAGCCCGTCGTCGACGACGAGCGTCGCCCGCCCGGCAACGGGCAACGCCTCGAGCTCGAGCCTTGCCTCGAGCACCTCGGCGGCGCGACGGGCTCGCTCGAGCGCCAAGCGGACGTCCTCTTCGGGCACGCCGTGCCCCTCGCGCAGGTAGGGCGGCCCCTGGGCAGTCACGGCGCCAATGCGCAGCCCCTGGGCGTTCACCCGTTCGACGTCGACGGCGGTCAGCGCAGCTTCGAGCGCGCGGGCAACCTCGACCGCGACAGCAACGCCGCCGCGGGCCACGCCGACAACCACCGGGTCTTCGAGCTGGAGCGCGGCGACGGCCTCTGACAGGACGCGCCCAGCGGCGGCGCGATCGCGAAAGAGGGGCGGGATCCACGGCACGATACGCACGCGCTGATTGTCCCCCGGCCGGCAAGAGCCGCTGATCAAGTGAAGGGTCACATGCCCGAGAAGAAGCACCTACGAGGCGTAAGCGAGAAAGAACAGCGGCAGTACGAGCACATCAAGGAGGAGGCTCAGAAGCAGGGCCAGCCGCGGTAGTAGCCGGCCAGCATCCCGAGCACGACTCCGATCGTCACCGACAGGAACGTGGCGATGAACGCCGCCTCGAGCGAGATGCGCGCCTCGTAGAGCACGCGCGAGAAGACGTCCTCGCCGACCTTGTCGACGCCGAAGAGGAACTTCGACGACGGCCCTGTCGGCGTGCCGAAGCGCGGATCGAGTGCGTTCGGGAACTGCGCGTCGGGAGGGTGCGCCACCGCGCGCGTGATCGGGCCGGCGAGGATCGCGACCACGATCAGCAGCGCGAGGATCGCAAACGCGGCGAGCGCCACTTTGTCGCGGCGGAAGCGCACCCAGAAGAGCTGCCACGGCGTGCGGCCGACGACCTCTGTCGCGCCGACCTCCGCGACGCCTTCGCGGCGGAGCTCCTCCTCCTGTTCCCTGACGCTCAGGCTTGCCACGGTCTCGTGCTAGTAGCCGGGGAAGCCGCTGCCGCCGCTGTCTCCGCCGTTCGGCGAGCTCGTGGAGCCGTTCGCATGGACGACGTGCCAGGTGAACTTCTGGCCGCCGAACGCGTCGTCGAAGCCGTCCCCGCCGACCTCTCCCGGCGAGTCCTCGTAGAAGGTGTACAGCAGCTTGCCGTTGTAGGTGACCTGCTTGTCTCCGTTCGGACGCGTTACGACGCCGAGGTTCCCGGTGAGCGAATCGCCCTTGGGCGCGCCGCCGCTGACGGTCAGCGGCGTCCAGAAGGAGAGGCAGGCGCCGTCGCAGAGCACCATGCCGCCGGTCTCCTGATCGTTGGCGTACAGCGCCTGACCGTTCGCGTCGACCAGGACGCTGCCCGCACCGTCGATCTGCTTGGCGGAGAGGGTGCCGCCGGTGTTCGAGGTGGTGGCGCCGGGCGGGCCAGTGCTTCCACCCCCGCTCGTCGCCGCGATCGCGATCGCGATGCCTGCAATGAGGGCAGCGGCGACAACGCCGCCTGCGATGAGCAATCGTTTCATGGCGTGAACCTCCTGTCATTGGCGTTGTCCTTGCTCTTCACCCACGTTCGACGCCTGCCGGGGTCGATTCCTTCCCGGCCCTGATGCCGCCCCTGCGCAGGCTCGATCCCGACCGCGTGGCGGAGCACCTCCCACGCCTGTACCGGGCAGCTCGAGCGTGGACCCGCTCGCGGGAGGAGGCGGAGGACCTGGTGCAGGAGACCTACGCGAGGGTGCTTGCGCGCCCGCGCCTGCTACGCGGCGAAGACGAGGTCGGCTATTTGCTCGGGGCGCTACGAAACACGTTGATCAGCCAGCGCAGGGCCGAGAGCCGCCGGCCGGCGACGACGGAGCTCGTGGACGAGGTCGCCGTCGGCACGCGCGCGAGCGAAGACCCGGCCGAGGCCGCCGAGATCCATCAGGTCTACGCCGCCATCTCCCAGCTTCCGGAAGAGTTTCGCGACGCGCTCGTCGCGGTCGACGTCGCGGGGCTCTCCTACCCGGAGGCTGCGCGTGCCCTCGGCGTGCCCGAAGGCACGCTGACCAGCAGGCTGTTCCGCGCGCGAGACCGCGTCGCCCGTCTGCTCAACCAGTGAGCGGCCAGCTTGCGAGCTTGAGCAGCTCCGCGCGAGTCGCCTGGCCGATCAGCACACAGGTGTGGCCGCCTCGCCGCCATGTCACCGCAAGGCGGCCGTTCAACCGCAGGGTCTGGTACTCGACGCCGTACCTAGTCGTTACCTGCGCCCCGGAGGGTCGGCGCAGCCCGGAGCCTGCGACGATCACGTAGGCGATCCGTTTTCCGCCCTTTCCGTAGAAGACGACGGTTGCGCTTCGCCCGTCGACTCGACCGCGACGCACGCCGCGGGTATGCCATCCGGCCCACCGCGCCAGGTTCGGAAACACGACGCCCTCGACGTCCAATGCCAACTTCGTCGAGCTGAGGGGAGGCGGGGCGGGCCCGTTGGGCGCCTGGCTCGCCAGGCGCGCAGCGTCGGCGACTGTCGGAGCTCCGGGCCCTCCGCTCAGGACGATTGCGGCCACGACTGCCGCCACCGCGGCGAGTCCCCCGGCCAGCGCCAGCCGCGGCACGAATCGTCGCGCGCGAGACCGTCGAGCGTCGCGCCTGGACCGGAGAGCCTCTACCGCCTCGATCAACGATGCCGGCGGCGGTTCCCTGGACAGCGCCTGGGTCGCCGCCACGGCCCGTCGTTGGCGCTCGACCAGCTCGAGCAGCTCGGGAGAGCCGGCAACACGGGCCTCGACCTCCGCGCGACGCTCGGCCGGCAGGGTGCCGTCGGCCAGAGCGCACAGCTCGGCGATCTCTCGTTCGCTCAGACTGGAATCGACGTCGCTCATCGCCTGCTAGATAGCACAGTCTCGTCTCACCAGCTCCCGGCGGCCTTCCTCCGCCCGAACCGTGCTACCAGGAAACCACCGAGGGCGGCCACCGTAACGATCTCGGAGACGCGAGCGGCCATGATCGCCGTCGGGTCGTAACCGGGCTCCATGAACCCGAACAGCGGCGTTCGCTCGCTGATCAGCAGAAAGACGAACGCGCTCGCGGCCAGGCCGATCCCGCCGAGGGACAGGAGCCCAAGCGCCGGCGCTCCCAGCCGGCCGAGCAGGCGCTCGACCGGTGCGAGCAGCCCCAGGCCGATCGCGGTCGCTCCCGCGAAGTTCAACAGGAACAACGTCCCGATCGTGGGGATCGTCGAGTAGAGGTAGTCGTACTGCTGGAGGTGGACGGCGCCCACCGCCAGCAACGAGAGCGCTCCCAGGAACCTCGCGGCCAGCCAGAGCGACCAGCGGCGGGCCTCCGATCGATCGACGGCGCGCAGCGGCGTGACCTGGTCCAAGACCGAGACCCGTCGTTGGCTAAGCGAGTCGATCGACGCCTTGTTCTTGCTCGAGACTTGCATCGCGGACCTCCTCGATTGGTGACTCTCTCGATCGAGGACGCCCAAGAAGCGCCAACTCTTCCCGGGGCTTCGGCTCCATCCGTCGGCCGCGCAATCCCTGACGGCTACGCCCGGTTCTCGGGTCCATAGCGTTCCCCCGGTACTGCGCGCCGTGAACGCGAGCTGCGGTTCGACGACTGTTGCGATGAGTTTCCGGGTCCCCGCGGGTCTTATTTCGTGATCCCGGTAGCGTCCGATCCGACGATGGATTCGGCTCGCGCGGGAGCGCGCGAGCCGGACTGGAAGGAGATGAGATGCCCGAACACAAGATTGGAACCCGCGAGGAATGGCAGGTGGCCCGGGACGAGCTCGCCAAGCTCGAGGCCGAGCAGGCGGAGCGAAACGAGGAGATCAAGAGCAAGCGTCGCGATCTTCCCTGGGTCCCGGTCGAGAAGGAGTACGAGTTCGACACCGAGGACGGCAAGAAGACGCTCGCCGACCTGTTCGACGGCCGCTCGCAGCTGCTCGCCTACAACATCATGTACGGGCCGGACTACGAGATCGGTGCCTGTCCCGGATGCACGAGCCTGGGCGACGATTTCAGCGGCGGGCTGGTACACCTAAACCACCAGGACGTCACCTTCCTCTGCTTCTCGCGCGCGCCGATCGACCGGCTCGCCGCTTACAAGAAGCGGATGGGCTGGCAGTT
>JBIOYJ010000130.1:0-2625 GCA_044870105.1 Gaiellaceae bacterium
AACGATCTTCCTACCCAGAGGCCAGATCGTCGTCGGCGGCTCGCTTCGCTTCCGCTCGTTCTACGAGCTCGCGGTGCTCGGCGGCACACGTCTGTACGACAACGCCCGCGGCACGATGACCGCGATCCGGACGACCCGCAATCCTCGAAGGGAGATTCTGCTGTTCCGGCTCACCGGCTAACGGACGGCGGGCTCTGCGGTGAAGACCTCGGGGTAGCGCTCGCGGGCGGCGTTGATCAGAAGATCGCGAGTCGGCTTACGGCCGAACCGTGCCTCATCCCGGTCGTAGTCGGGCGTGAATTGCCGCTCCAGCGGGTCGAGCTCCTCGACCTCTGCGCGCAGCTGTTCCCGCCAGTCGGCCTCGGCGGGTCGGGCGAGCATTAGCAGCTCGGAGATCGACGAGACGAGTTTCGCCTTGCGGGCGATCGTCTCCGGGGTCACGTCCCACAGGCAGACGCCGTAAATCCCCTCCATATACGACTGCCAGTGCAGGTCGAGATCTTCACCGCCGCCGGACGCGTCGAGCCGCTCGGCAAACCGAGCCCGTAGAGCGCCCGGCCCGCCCGCCTCGTCGACGAAGCGAAAGTAGTCGGCGGGAAACAGCTCCGTGCCGTCGTCGAGGACGTAGGACGGCTTCGGCAAGCGTCCTTCCTCGATCAGGGCGCGAATCTCCTCGCACGACTCCGGACGGTCGGCGGAGACCTGCTCGAGCGTGAGGTAGTTCGCCCGCAGATAGGCGAGGTCGGCGGCCGTGTACTCCATGCGGCCGACCCTAGCACGCGCATTGTTTTGGTATCGTCAAACTGTGCTTGCCGATGTCGACATCTCCGAGCCGGCCTCGCTCATGGGCGATCCCACGAGGGCCGTATTCCTGATGGCCCTGTCGGAGGGACAGTCCCTGCCGGCGGGCGAGCTCGCACGCTGCGCGGGTGTCACCGCATCCACGGCGAGCATCCAGCTGGCGAAGCTCGTCGACGGCGGGCTCCTCACCGTCGAGCGGAACGGTCGGCACCGCTACTACTCTCTCGCGGACCCCGCGATCGCGGCCGCGATCGAGTCGCTGGCCGTGATCGCGCCGCGGCGACCCGCGAGCTCGCTGCGGCAGGCCAGGATCGGCTCCGAGCTTCAGGCCGCGCGCACTTGCTACGACCACCTCGCCGGAGAGCTCGGCGTCGCACTTTTCGACGCGCTGCTCAAGGAGCGACTGCTGACCCCGAACCTCGAGGCGACGAAGAAGGGCTCCCGGCGGCTCGTCGAGCTCGGAATCGACGTCGACGAGGTCGCGCAGAGCCGGCGCGCGTTCGCGCGCCCGTGCCTCGACTGGAGCGAGCGGCGCCACCATCTCGCCGGCGCGCTCGGCGCAGCGATCGCAACGCAGTTCTTCGAGCTCGGCTGGATCGAGCGAACGTCCTCCAGCCGCGCCGTTCGGGTCACGGACGCCGGCCGCAAGGGTCTCGAACGTGAGCTCGCGGTCCGGCTCGGCTAGCTCAAGCGTCGCCAGCTTCGAGCCCGCCTTAACGGCGCCGTCGACCAGCGATCTCGCGAACGCCTTCGCTCCGTCCGATTTCTGGAGTTAAACTCCGGCGTCCCCCCAGGACGAGCATCGCCCAAAACCCCCGTTCGACAACAATCCGTGCGTCGCCCAGCGCATCTGTTCGGGATCGCCCTCGGGTTGGGTGCTCTGCTGGTTTCAGCCGCCTCGCCCGATTCCGTGGCGCAGCTTGGCGCTGTCACGCAGCTTGGCGCTGTGAAGAAGAAGCAGAAGCGCCCGCCGGGAAAGCATGTGAACGGACGCTGGTATCGACCGAGTAGCGCCTTTAACACACCGATTCGAGCCCATCCGGCATTAGCACGGAACAATGCGAGCCTGATCGCGGCCTTCACGGATCCGACGCAGTTCGCGCACGGTGGCCTTGGGTACTCGCTGGACTGGGTTCCAGCCGTGTGGATAGCCGATGCTTCGACACCCGGTCATCCGGTGAGAATCGCGAATAGGAACGCGGGCTACTGTTGCGTGCCGATCCCCGCGAACGCCGTTCCCGATCCATCCCCCGAGGGCCGCATGGCGATCATGCAGCGCAAGACGGGTACAGAGTGGAATCTCTATAAGGCGGCCAGGAATCCTGACGGCACCTGGCGAGCGGCTCTCGTCAAGAAGACAAGCTGGACGGGGACGGGGTCGACGTCCGGCACGGTGCGCGCTTCGGGAACGAACGAAGGGGCTGGGCTCACGCGGCCCCGGGATACGCGTAAACCGGTGGGCTCGACCTGGGATCATGCGCTGGCCTTCAGCTACGAGGGGACGCTCGCGGGCAAGTACACGACGCCGGCGCTTCGGAGCGACGGCACGTGCACCGACGCCAGCAAGTGCGTACCTATGGGTGCGCGCTTCCAGCTCGATCCCAGAATCAAATGCAGAAAGTGGCCCAGCCTCGTCTACGAGTGGCAACGACAGGTATGCCGCACGCTCCAGCGGTACGGGATGATCGTCGTCGACACCACCCACAGCGGCCCGACGCTGATCGAGCAACACCGCAACTCGCTGGGGTCCTACAAATATCCATGGGAAGGCAAACCCGGGGCGTGGGGTCTCATGCCCATGGATCTCCTTCGCCACTTCCGCGT
>JBIOYJ010000131.1:0-6392 GCA_044870105.1 Gaiellaceae bacterium
GGCTTCCTCTTCAACGGCGCCCTGTCGACCTACGAGAAGCTGGGATTCGTCCGCGACCGCAAGATCGGCAAGCACCGCTGGGTCGTCACCAAAGTCGTCGAACCAACGTCGTAGGCGACCTCGCGACGCTCACGGAGGAGCAGCGCTCGGGCCTCATCGAATACAACTTCCGCGAACAGCCGCCTCAACCGCCTGCCGAGGCGCCCACAGACGACCGTTCGCGGCGTGTGCGGCCACCACGGGCACGGACTGGCCCACGTAGACGCGGGAGCGACCCGGGATGAGCGGCGTGGCAAGGTCGTTCGCCGCCTCGTCAGGCGGACCGCTCGTAGACCAGGAGGTGGACGCCGTCGCCGAAGGTCCTGGTCTCGGCAAGCCGGAGGCGCTTCGTCTCGCTGGTGCGATCGAAGAGGCGCCTGCCCGCGCCGACGATCACCGGGTAGACCAGCAGGTGCAGCGCATCGACGAGGTCGTGCTCGATCAGCGTCTGAGCGAGCTGTGGGCTGCCGTGCACGACGATGTCCCGCTCGTACCGCTGCTTGAGCTTGGTGACCTCGTCGACCACGTCGCCTTCGAGGACCGTCGTGTTGTTCCACTCGGGGGCCTTCAGCGTGGACGAGACGACGTACTTCGGCATCGAGTTGAAGTAGTCGGCGAACTCGCCCTCGACGTGCGGCCAGACCGCCGCGAACGTCTCGTAGGTGATGCGCCCGAGCAGCTGGGCGTCGGAGGCCATCGTCTCGTCGACCTTGAACTGGTCCCCCTCGGCGCCACGGGAGAAGTCGTCGGTCCAGCCGACGCGTTCGAACCTTTCGGTGCCGCTCGGCGCCTCTACGACGCCGTCGACGGAGATGTACTCGGTGACTACGAGCCTGCCCATTTGGATTCTCCTTCCGGTTGAGTTCATGATCGCGCCGCCGCTTCCACGGTGTGAGCCGCCTTGCGTCGCCGTGATCGGCGCCCGAGGGCTCCGGCGCCTAGCAGCCTGCGGTCACAGGCGTCCATTCGCGCGCAGAATCCGGACCGCGCGGACGGTCGCCCAGCCGCGCCACTCCAAACCGCCGGCGGGCGACCAGTGCGTCCAGTCCACGTCCCAGCCGCCATCGTCGTGCTGCTCAGCTTCGAGGCGGTCGAGGTCGGTCTCGATCGTCTGCCGGTCGAGCAGATCGCGAATTGGATGTCCCGGTTCCGGCGAGAAGTCAAGCGGGCGCATCGCCTCAGCGGTCTTCCCGCCGGTGACCGGCATCGTCCCGTCCGGAGGCAAATGCGCGCCGAGCCGCTCGAGCTCGTCGCGCGCATCCAGGGCGTCGAGGAGCTGGAGCACGTAGCGGAACTCGATCGCATCCCTCGGTCCCTCGAGGGTTGCGATCTCCCCAATCGCCCAGTCGGTTGCCCGCCGCAGCCACCGATGTGCCGCCACTTCGGGATCGTGGCGCGCCACGCGGTGCGCGATGCTCAGCACGACGGCGGTCATGTGCAGCGAGGGCGACTCGGTGTCGGCGGTCGCCCACATCGGCGCAGAGCCCGCGCCCGCGCCTCCGGGGAGCGCGAATGGGACTGCCCCGCCATCCACGGCGATTGCGTCCAACCAGTCGAGGAGGCCGAGCGCCAGAGGGCTTGTCAGCGGCGCGACCTCCTCGAAGATCTCGAAGGCGTTTAGCGCCGCCACCGGCTGGCTGACCGGTGCGCGCGAATCGGGCTCCAGCGCCCATCCGAACCCGCCGTCCGCGTTGCGGTAGCCGGCGAGCACGGCCAGCGTGGCCTCTGGATCGCCGCCGCCGACGGCCAGCTCCATCCTCTGGCGGTCGAGCAGCCGCGCGTTCGAGGCGATGAAGTCATGGATTTGGTCGAGATCGAGCATGTCGCGCTCCTTTCCGATGATCGTGGTCGGAGTGCCTCGGCACGTCCGCCTAACCGGCGGGCTCAGCCTCCTCTCCGTGTCGGGATGAAAGACGTCGTTGCGCCGCGTCCGCCAGGAGCTCGATCTGGTGCAGAAGCTCTCAAGCATTCACAAAGGCGTTCGCGATCGATGTGTGAAAGCCGCGGGCGTGAGACATCAGAAGGCGTCCTCTTCGGCCACGGCGGTGCGCGGGAGGAGGAAGGCCAGTGCCGCGGCGACGAGGAAGAGGCCGGCTGCGATCGGTAGTGCGTCCGTAAACGCGTCCGTGAACGAGCTCCCGTCGAGGTGCCCGAAGAAGACGGTGCCGATCACGGCAACGCCGACGGCGCCACCGAACTGCTGCGCGGTGCTGAAGAGCCCGGATGCGCCGCCCGCGGCCTCGGCGCGAACCGCGGCCAGGACGACGTTCACGAGCGGGATGACGAGCAGGGAGAGGCCGCCGCCGGCGACGAAGAGACCCGGCACGATCGGCCAGGGGTGGCTGCCTGTGCCGACGTGCGGGGCGCCGAGATCGACGCCGAGCATTCCGAGCGCCAGGAGCACGCCACCACAGACGAGCACGAGCCGGCCAAAGCGCACGGCGAGCGTGACGGCGAACGGCGCCAGGAGGAAACTGCCGACGCTGAAGGCGACGGTCGTCAGCCCGGCGGCCAGCGGCGAGAAGCCCCTTCCAGCCTGCAGCCACACCGCGAAGGCGAGGAAGAAGCCTTGGAGCCCGGCTGCGAACGCGAACTGCACGGTCAGGCCTGCGCTGAAGGCCGGGATCCGGAACAGCGACGTTCGCAGCAGCGCCGCAACCCGCGCGTGCTGCCGACGCTCCTCCACCAGCGCGAGCGCGCAGACCAAGGCGATGCCGGCCGCGAGCACCAACCAGGCCCATGCCGGCCAACCGAGGCTGCGCCCCTCGAGCAACGGATAGGCGATTGCGACCAGAGCCGCGGTGAGGAGCCCGGCGCCGCGGAGGTCGGGACGCTTCGCCGATGGCTGGCGCGTCTCCGGGACGAAGCAGACAGCCGCGACGAACGAGACCAGCGCCAAGGGGACGTTGACGAGGAAGATCGTGCGCCAGCTCCACCCGAAGACGTCCGCCTCGGTCAGAAGACCGCCGAGGACGAGCCCGATCGCCGAGGCGAAGCCGAGGATCGCGCCGTACATCCCGAACGCCTGCCCGCGCTCCTTGCCGACGAAGATCGAACGGAACGTCGCCAGCACCTGCGGGACCATCGCCGCCGCCGCCGCGCCTTGCACGACCCGCGCGACGATCAGGGCTGCGGGCGACTGGGCGAGACCGGCGGCCAGGCTCGCGGCACCGAAGACGGCGATCCCGATCAGGAAGACGCGTTTGCGCCCCAGCAGATCACCGAAGCTGCCGGCGACGATCAGAGTCGCGGCGAACGCCAGCATGTAGGCGGACACGACCCACTCCAGCTGCGTGCCGCTGGCGCCGAGGTCGCGCTGGATCGTCGGCAGGGCGACGTTGACGATCGTCACGTCGATCATGTCCATCAGCACCGCGCCGACCATCACAACAGCGGCCAACCAGCGTCTCGAGGCGGCGTACATCGGCGACGTGTCCCGCGTCGTGCTCAGTTCAGCGTTCTCGTCGGCAGCAAACCCGACACGATTCATGCCAACCACCTCCGATTCATCGAGCGACTTCGAGCAGGAGCTCCGCGGTCAGCGGTGCATCGCCTGGGAGGCCCGGCTGGTACAGGGCCATGCGAGCATGGCTGCCGCGTTCCGGGCCGAATACGTCGATCAAGAGTTGTGAGGCGCCGTCGAGGACACGTGGTGCCTCAGCGAAGCCTGGCGCGGCGCTGACGTAGCCGGCGAGCCGCACGACCGAGCGCACGGCGTCGAGACAGCCCAGCACGGCGTGTGCCATCGCGAGCAGGTTGATCGCGACGAGTCGCGCCGACGCTTGCCCTTCCGCGACCGTCAGCTCCGCGCCAAGCCGTCCGTGGATGGGCAGCGTGTCCAGCTCGCCACTCGCGTTCGGACGCGTTCCGTACGTCCCCGAGACGAAGAGCAGATTGCCAGTGAGCTTCCCGTGTGCGAACGCGCCCAACTGCAGCGGCGGGCGGGGGAGCTCGATCCCGAGCTCACGCAGCCGCGCGTCGACACGGCCTTCAGACCGACCGACGACGTTGCTCGGGCGAGTGCTCGCGCTGAACGTCTGCGGGCTACCCATGCGGCCATAATCAGCTCACGGATGAGTAGCGAAGCCGACTACGGCGAGAACCGCAGCCTTGACGAGACCGACGAGCGAATCCTCCGCCTGCTCGAGGCAAACGGACGCGCGAGCTACAAGGAGATCGCCGAGTACGTCCACCTCTCGGCCAACGCCGTCCGGGGCCGTGTTCAGGCCATGACGAGGCGCGGTGTGATCCGCGGCTTCCACGCAGACATCGACTGGGACGGCGGCGGCCCCAAGATCGAAGCCCTGATCGAGGCCCGGCTACGCGCCGGCGCCGACCACCAGGCGTTCGAGTGCGCAGCCATCAAACTCCCGGGAACGGTTGCGATCGAGCACCTCGCCGGACCCGTCCACTACCAGCTGCGCGTCTCTGTCGCAACGATGGAAGCTCTCGACGACCTCATCCGGCGGCTACAAGAGCTCCGTGTCGAAACGAACACGAAAATCATCACCCGCACGCTGCGAGCGGGCTAGAGACGTCGTCCGGCGTATCACGAGCCGTGCTGAAAGACCCTGGCTTCCTTTGGCAACTACGACGCCCGGGTCCGCTGAAGTCTCTGCGAGGCGTCGAGGCGCTGACGCCCTCTCTGCGAGGGAGGTGGTCAATGATCTGAAGGCCCGCAGGGGCTGAGATTCCTGGATCTCGTAGTCGATCCAGGAGGTCGTGGTCATGATCCAGCAGGGTCAGGTGTTCAAGCTGAAGGCGACTGGCGTGGATGGTGAGCCGTTGTGGTCGTACCGGTATCGGGTCGCAGGTCGTGGTTCGGCGAGACGGCAGGTGGGCGGGTTCACCACCAAGGCCGAGGCGCAGAGCGCGCTTCAGAACAAGCTAGCTCGGCTCTTGCCCGGTGGCCGTGCCGAGACGCTGACGCTCGCCGAGTGGGTCGAGGAGTACCTGGGCGCGCACCAGGGTGAGCGCGTCACGATCGCGAAGCTTCGCTGGCTGCTTGAGAAGGCGACCGTCACGCTTGGCGAGGTGCGTCTCGCTGAGCTCTCCCCGGACCAGGTCTCCGGGTGGCGGCTCACCGTTCCCGAAGGGCACCGCTTCGAAGCGACCCAGGCATTGCGGCAGGTGCTGAACCGAGCGGTCGCCTGGAAGCTGATCGACGACAACCCCGCCAAGCGCGTGCCGAATCCTGCCCGGCGCTGCCGCGAACAGCGCCCGTTCGACTCCTGGCAGCAGATCCGGTCGCTCGCAGAGCACCTCGGGCCGACCCATGGGTCGATGGTTCTGTTCGCCGCTGCGACTGGTCTTCGACCCTCCGAGTTGTTCGCGCTCGAACACCGCGACATCGATCGTGCAGCCGGCGTCGTCCAGATCCGACGCGCCTATGCGAACGGGCGAGTCAAGCACACCAAGACGAGGCTCAGCAGACGCGCCGTTCCGCTGCAGGCGATCGCGCTCAAGGCGCTCGACCAGCTACCGAGGCCCAAAGACAGTCCCCTGCTCTTCCCGAACGCCCACGGCGGCTACCTCGACTTCCGCAACTTCAACCGCCGCCATTGGAAGCCCGTCCAGAAAGCAGCCGGGATCGACCCGATGCGCGATCTCTACGACTTGCGCCACACGTATGCCACCTTCGCGCTCCGCGCCGGGGTCCCGGTGTTTGCCTTGTCGCGGTTCATGGGCACGAGCATCGCAAATGATCGACCTCCACTACGGCCACCTCGCCGTCGACAGCCACGAGCACGCCGTATCGCTCATGGATGCGCTCGCGCTCGAAAGGGCCGTGGACGCTGGGTGGACGTCGGCCCGCATCCCCGCAAAGCAGCGCCACGACACGGTTTCCAAGCTCGCGGAAAGCGTTCCTGGCGGGCGGTGGACGCTCGGTGGACACCGAGACCCGAACCCGTCGCCAGCAGTCCTGGCAGAAGGAGCTGATTAGCAGGAACTTCGCAGAGCCCTCTGACGGACTCGAACCGTCGACCCCCTCCTTACCATGGAGGTGCTCTACCAACTGAGCTAAGAGGGCGCTCGAGCCCATCGTAGCGCCCCTCAGGGGTTTGCCGAGAGCGGCGCCGGGAACGACTCAGACGTGCTTCGAAAGCTGCTCTGGACCGGGCTCTACGCCGGGCTGGGAGCCGCCGCCACCATTGGCGCGCGGTCCCTTGCGTCCCGCATGTGGCGCGTCGCGACAGGCGAACAGCCGCCTGTCAAGAAATGACCGCGAGCGATGCGCTCATGGAGCGCGGGGCGAACCGGCTCCAGCTCTGGCCAACCGCGCAGCCGCCGCAGGCGGAGTCGGGGGCCGGCTCGCGGAGCCCCTCGCTGAGGACGCGGCGCTGCTTCGGCGG
>JBIOYJ010000132.1:0-25231 GCA_044870105.1 Gaiellaceae bacterium
CGGCGGCGAGCCGCCGGCGGCTCCTCGGGGAGCTGCTCGCGCGCGCGACCGACAAGGAGGCCGACTTCGTCAAGCGGCTCTTCACCGGCGAGTTGAGGCAGGGCGCGCTGGCCGGGCTGATGGCGGATGCGGTCGCGAGGCGTGCCTTCGGAGGTCGCGCGCCGCGCGCTGATGCTCTCCGGCGATCTCACGCGCACGGCCGAGATCGCGATGGCGAAGGGTGAGGCCGGGCTCCGGGACGTCGGCTTCGAGATCTTCCGGCCGATCCTCCCGATGCTCGCGGCCACCGCGGAGAGCGTGGCAGAAGCGGTCGCCGGCTTCGACCGCGCGTCGGTGGAGTGGAAGCTCGACGGGATCCGCATCCAGATCCATCGGCGCGGCGAGGAGGTGCGCATCTACACGCGCAACCTCAACGACATCACGGGCGCGCTTCCCGGGATCGCCGACGCGGTGCTTCGCCTGCCCGTGCAGCAGGTGGTGCTCGACGGCGAGGCGCTCTGGATGGGCGAGAACGGCCCGGCCGCCTTCCAGGACACGGTGTCGCAGATCGACGGCAACGCGCCGCCGGAGGGGGTCGTCACGTTTCTCTTCGACCTCCTCCACGTGGACGGCCACGACCTGCTCGACACGCCGCTCGAGCAACGGGCCGAGCGGCTCGAGACGCTGGCGCCCCACCTCAGGATCCCGGCCATGATCACCTCCGACGCGGAGGAGGGAGAGCGCGTCCTGGACGAGTCGCTGAGCGCTGGCCACGAGGGCGTCGTGGTGAAGGACGCCATGTCGCTCTATGCCGCGGGCCGTCGCGGCAAGGCATGGCGCAAGGTGAAGCCTGTGCGCACCTACGACCTCGTCGTGCTCGGCGCGGAATGGGGCCACGGGCGCCGGCAGGGCCGGCTCTCGAACCTCCACCTGGGTGCCCGCGATTCCGCCACGGGCGAGTTCGTGATGGTGGGAAAGTGCTTCAAGGGCTTGACGGACGAGCTTCTCGAATGGCAGACGAGCGAGCTGCTCGAACGCGAGACCGGCCGGCAGGGGATCGCGGTGCTCGTGCGGCCCGAGCTCGTGGTCGAGATCGCGCTTGACGGCGTCCAGTCCTCGACCCGCTACCCAGGCGGCGTCGCGCTCCGCTTCGCCCGCGTCAAGCGTTACCGGCCCGACAAGAACGCCGGCGAGGCCGACACGACCGACGCCCTGCGCGCGCTGCTCTAACCTCCGGCCATGGCCGACTGGGAGACCGTGCGCGAGATCGCGCTCGCGCTTCCCGAAGCCGAGGATGCATCGGGCTCGCGGCCGGCGTTCAGAGTCCGCGGGAAGCTCTTCGCGTGGAAGAGCCGTCCCCGGGACGGCGACGCGCTCGCTGTGCGGGTCGATCCCGACGAGAAGCAGCTGATCCTCGCGTCGAACCCGGACGTGTACTTCGAGACGCCGCACTATCACGGCTACCCGGCGGTCCTCATCCGGCTCGACCAGATCGACCGCGACGAGCTCGCCGAGCGGATCGAGGACGCCTGGCTGACGCGGGTTCCGAAAAGACTCGCCGCCAAGCTCCGATGAGTTTTCACGGCTGAGATCGTCCAAGAGGACAAATCCACCACCAGAGAGGACGAGGCGATGAACGAGATCACTCCCTGCCTGTGGTTCGACACCGAAGGGGAAGAGGCGGCGAAGTTCTATACGTCGATCTTCCCGAACTCCAAGATCCTGGAGGTCGCGCGCTACGGCGAGGCCGGGCCCCGGCCCGAGGGGACGGTCATGACCGTCAGCTTCGAGCTGGACGGGCACAAGTTCGTCGCCCTGAACGGTGGCCCCGAATTCACGTTCAACGAGGCCATTTCGTTCCAGGTGAGCTGCAAGACGCAGGAAGAGGTCGACGCATACTGGAGCAAGCTCTCCGAAGGTGGGGAGGAAGGCCCGTGCGGTTGGCTGAAGGACCAGTTCGGGGTTTCGTGGCAGATCGTCCCGACTCGCCTGGAAGAGCTGCTCTCCGATCCGGACCGGGAGAAGTCGCAGCGGGTGATGCGGGCGATGCTGGAGATGAAGAAGATCGAGATCGACGCTCTCGAGCGAGCGGCGGCACAGGCCGAAGCGCCCGCTTAGGCCGCTGTCTTCGGGCCGGAACGGGCGAGGCCGCTCTCGTAGGCGAAGATCACCGCGTGAACACGGTCGCGGAGCCGAAGCTTCATCAGGATCCGCTTGACATGAGTCTTCACCGTCGACTCCTCGACCACGAGCTCGGCGGCGATCTCGCCGTTCGAGAGGCCGCGGGCGATCAGCTCGAGCACCTCTCGCTCGCGCGGCGTCAACTCGCTCAGGCGCTCTTCGGCGACGGTCTCCGGCGCGGGCTCGCGTGCCATGCGGTCGATCACGGTGCGCGTGACCGACGGCGAGAGGAGCGAGTCGCCGGCCGCGATTGTGTGGATCGCCGCGAGCAGCTCTTCGGGACTGGTCCGCTTGAGCAGGAAGCCCGACGCGCCGGCGTTGAGCGCGCCGAAGACGTAGTCGTCCTGCTCGAAGGTGGTGAGAATCACGACCTTCGCCTCCGGCGAGACGGCGAGCACCTCGCGCGTCGCCGCGATCCCGTCGAGGTCGGGCATACGCACGTCCATCAGAACGACGTCGGGCCGGAGCGCGCGGACGCGCTCGACGGCGGCGCGCCCGTCTGCGGCCTGGCCGATCACCTCGATGGTCTCGTCCGTCGAGAGCACCGCCTCGAGGCCGGCGCGCATGAGGTCGTCGTCGTCGACGAGCAGCACCCGGACAGGCGGCGTCACTCCGCGCCTCCGTAGGGAAGGCGCGCCCGGACGCGGAAGACGCCGTCGCTCTCGGCTGCCTCGACACTGCCGCCGAGGAGCGCAGCGCGCTCGCGCATCCCGGCCAGGCCGAGCCCACCACCGTTGCGCCTGTCGGTCGCGGCGCCGCCCACTGCGTTCGCGATGTCGATCTCGAGCGCCCCCGGCCCGAAGCTGACCGTCACGTCAGCGTTGCCGCGGCCGTAGCGGGCCGCATTCGTGAGTGCCTCCTGGACGATCCGGTATGCCGCCTGGTCGACGCGGGTGGGCAGGGTCCTACGGTTCCCGCGCACATCGAGGCTGACACTGAGGCCGGCCGCGCCGTGGCGCGCCGCGAGCGTCTCCAGCCCGACCAGTCCGGACGGCGGCTCGATCGCGCCGGAGGAGCCGTCCTCGCGCAGGAGGCCGACGAGCCGGTCGATCTCGGCGACCGTCTCGCGCGCGACCTCCTCGATCGTCTCCAGGGCCTCGCGCGCGGCGGACGGATCGCGCTCCTGGAGCAGTCGCGCCGCCCCGGCCTGGACGAGGATCACGTTGATCGCGTGGCCGGCGGAGTCGTGCAGATCGCGGGCAATCCGCGTCCGCTCCTCGGCGACCGCGAGCCGCCGCTCCCGCTCGGTCTCGCGCTCGGCCCGCAGCGCACGCTCCTCGAGTAGCCGCAACCGTTGCCGCCGCTCCCGCACGCGGTCGCCCGCGACCCAAGCCCCTCCCCAGACGAGGATCGCGAACAGCAGCGGCGTGGTCGGAAAGCCGCCGTGCGCGATCCCGATTGCGCCGAGGTGAAGAGCGAGTAGCGCGACGATCACGGTCGCCGTCGTGCGGATGCGTGCGCGCGTCTGCTCGTGCGCAGCAACGAAGAAGAGCGCCAGCGTCGGCCCGAAGGGCGGGCCGAGCGCGTAGTCGAGACCGTTGAGCGTCGCGCTCGCTGCGGTTGTCACGGCGAGGACGATGAGCGGCGAGCGCCGCCGCGCGACGAGCGGCCAGGTCGCGAAGACGGCGAAGACGACGCCGAGCGCGTCGAGGTCGCGGCCCGAGCCTTTCCCGAGTAAGGCGAGCGTCGCAACGAACGCCGCGAGGGCGAGCGCGACATCGACGGCGAGGCTTCGGCGGCCCTTCATTGAGTTGAGCGTACCGCCCGTCTGCGGGCACGAAGTCATCCCGCGGAAGGATCCTCGTCCCCCTCCGGGAGGACGTCGAAGTTCCTCCCTGCGGGCGTTGTGATGGGCCCCGCCGCGTCGGCACGGTGGGGGCATGACTTCCACAACCCACACCCTCGAGAACGGCGCCCTCGCGCGTCTCGCACGGTTCGTCCTCCGTCACCGCAAGGCGGTTGTCGCCTTCTGGACCGCGCTCCTCGTCGCCGGCGTCGCCGGCGCAGGCCGCGTCTCGGACCGGCTCACGTTCGACTTCGCCCTCCCGGGCGAGCCGGGTTACGAGACCGCGAAGCAGATCGAGCGCATCTACGGCAACGGCGGCAACGCCGCGCCGTCGATTCTCGTCGTCACCGTTCCCCGCGGCGAGACCGTCCAGGCCCACTCGCGCACGATCGGCTCGGCGTTCGAGCGCGTCCGCGAGCGGCAGCCTCGGCTGCGGGTCGTCGATTACGCGGCGACGCGCGATCCGCACTTCGTGACGGAGGACGGACGCACGACGTATGGACTCCTCTTCAGCCCGCGCCCGCGCGGCTTCGACTCGCCCGCGGCCTCGAAGCAGGCCACGGCCGTTCTCCGCTCCGCGCTGCCGTCCGGTTACGCGGCGGCGGCGACGGGGCTCGAAGAGTTGTCCAGCAACGGCTCGAGCGGCGGGCCCGGCGTGCTCGCGGAAACGCTGATCGCCGGGGCCGGCGCGCTCGCGGTGCTCGCGTTCGTGTTCGCGTCGTTCCTCGCGCTCGTCCCGCTGCTCGTTGCCGCCTTCGCAATCCTGACGACGCTGCTGATCGTCCTCGCGCTCACGTATGTCGGAGACATCTCCGCGATCGTGCAGTTCCTCGTCGCCCTCGTCGGTTTAGGCGTCGCGATCGACTACTCGCTGCTGCTCGTTACACGCTGGCGGGAGGAGCGGGCGCGGGGCCTCGAGAACGGAGACGCAGTCGTCTCGGCGATGACGACGGCCGGCCGCGCTGTACTGCTCTCCGGGCTCACCGTCGGCATCTCGCTGATCGCGCTCATCGTGCTGCCGGAGCCCGCGCTGCGGAGCGTCGGCGTCGGCGGGATGCTGATCCCGCTGATCTCGGTGGCAGTGTCGCTGACGCTGCTGCCGGCCCTGCTCGGCGGCATCGGTCCTCGCGTCGACTGGCCGCGGCTCCGGCACGAGGCGAAGGCGAGCCGCGTCTGGACGGCTTGGGCGCGCACGGTCGTCGGGCACAAGTGGCTGGCCGCCGGTGTCGGTACCGCCCTCCTCGCTCTGCTCATCACTCCCGTCTTCGGGCTGAAGACCGGACAGACGAGCCCGGAGGCGCTCGCCCAGACAGGGCCTGCGCACGCTGCGTACGAGCGGCTGCTGGACGGCGGCGTCCCGAGCGGTGTTCTGACGCCCGTCGAAGTGCTCGCACGGGCCGGCGAGGCGGCGGTGGCCCGCGAGCGGCTTGCTTCTGTGCCGGGGATCGCGACGGCAGTGGCGCCGTCCACGCGCGACAGCAATCGCGCCGGAACGACGATGCTGATCGGCTTACCGCGCGACGCGACGGTCAACTCGTCGGCGCTCCAGCCGGTCCGCGATGCACGCGCGGCGCTGGACGACCGGCCGGAAGTCGTAGGCGTCGCAGGCGAGGGCGCTGTCGAGCTCGATTACCAGCACGCGATCTTCGGCAGCTTCCCGCTGATGTTCGGCGTGATCGCCGTGCTCACGTTCCTGCTCCTCGCTCGCGCCTTCCGCTCCGTACTCCTCGCCGTGAAGGCGCTGCTGCTGAACCTGATCTCGCTCGCGGCGATCTTCGGCGCGATGACGTGGTTCTGGCAGGAAGGCCACGGCTCGGAGGCGCTCTTCGGGATCCCGGCCACGGGCGCGATCACGTTCTGGCTGCCGCTGATGGTTTTCGCGTTCCTGTTCGGACTCTCGATGGACTACGAGGTCTTCATCCTCACGCGGATGCGCGAGGAATACGACCGCACCGGCTCGACGGAGGCAGCGGTCGTCGAAGGGCTCGGCCGCACCGGCAGGTTGGTCACGGGCGCGGCGTTGATCCTGTTCCTCGCGTTCGCCTCGCTGGCGTCCGGACCCGACACCGATCTCAAGGTCTTTGCGACGGCCCTCGGCGCCGGGATCCTGCTGGACGCGACGATCGTCCGCGCCCTGCTGCTGCCGGCGCTGGTCGCGCTATTCGGCCGCTGGAACTGGTGGCTGCCGAAGCCGCTCGCCCGTGCCCTACGCGTGCCGAGCGGGCCGGTTCCGGCCCCCGAGGTCGCCGGCTCGTGACTCGAACCCGAACGACAACACAACGAAGGAGCTGATTGGAATGCTCACCGCAACCACGATCCTGGCCTCGCACGACGGCCATCACTTCTGGCCGCTTCTGTGGCTCTTCTGGCTGACCTTGATCGGACTCTTGATCTTCTTGTTCGCCCGCCGCGGCCGGCGCGATTCCGGCGCCAAGGCCATCCTCTCCGAGCGTTACGCGCGCGGCGAGATCAGCGCGGACGAATACCGGGAGCGGCTCGCCAACCTGAAGTAAAGAGGCGACGATCGGCGCCGGTCACGCGCGGCGTGCCGGCGCCGGTCGAGGCCTGGCTAGAGCTGCGCGAACTCGCGGACCTGCGTCAGGCGGATGTGGTTGCCCGAAGGATCTCGGAACGACGAGTCGATTCCGTACGGACGTTCTTCGGGCTCCTCGACGAACTCGACGCCACGGCCCTTGAGCTCTTCGTATGCCGCTTGGCAGTCGTCGGTGGTGAGGAAGATCGTCCCCGCGAACCCCTTCGCCATCAGCGTCCGCACCTGCTCGGCGGTCTCGGCATCCATCACCGGCGGGCCGGGGATGGCCATCAGCACGATCGCGATGTCGGGTTGTTCGGCCGGCCCGACGGTGAGCCAGCGGAAATTGCCCATCTCGGGGAGGGTCACGTCGGCGCGTACCTCCATACCGAGCTTCTCGATGTAGAAGGTGAGCGCCTCGTCCTGGTCCTGCACCCACAGCTGGGCGTTGGCAATTCTGATCATCCAAGTCCTCCTTTTAGCCTTGTGATCTAGATCACAGACGGATTCGGCGAACGGTCGCGGGCGATGCTAGGCGCGCACCAGGCGAATGTCTTCTCGAAACGTGCGGTGTTTGCGGCCGGGTGTAGGCGCGCACGACGCAGGCCGGGATCAGCGCATGTCTCGAGGCGGCGGGGAAGGCCGCACGGTAGGCGGTCGGCGACAGTCCGTAGGTGCTCGTGAAGCTGGTGGTGAAGGAGCCGACGCTCTGCAGCCCGACGGCGAAGCAGATCTCGGCGACCGAGCGGTCGGTGTGTCGCAGCAGTGCCGCGGCACGCTCGAGGCGCCTGGTCAGCAGGTACGCATGCGGCGACTCGCCGAAGGCGCGTCGGAACTCGCGGCTGAAGTGCGCGCGCGAGAGGCCGGCCGCGCGGGCGAGGTCGTCGACGCCGAGCCGCTCGAAGTAGCGGGCGTCGGCGAGGTCTTTCGCGCGCAGCAGATGCCGGATGGGATGGACGAAGAGCATGCGTCTCAGCACAGACCGCAGGCGAGGAGAAAACTCATCGCGGCGGATGGTGGGCTCAGTTTGACGGCGGGAGCTTCAGGGGCGCGCAGCGCGGCTCGTGTCTTTCCGCGAGCCGGAGTAGGAGCGCGTGCAGCTTCGCCCGTTCCTGGTTGCTGAGAGGAGCCAGGAAGTCGTCTTCGATCCGGCCAGCGAGCGTCCGAAGCTGCCGGAGCACGCGCTTCCCGTCCGAGGTCAGGCGGACGATATGCCGGCGGCGGTCGCTCGGATCCCGGCGGCGCTCCACGAAGCCGTGCTCCTCGAGCTCGTCGAGCAGCCCGACCAGCTGGCCGCGGTCGTAGCCGAGCGCATCGGCGATCGCGCCCTGCGTCTCCCGCGAGCCCTCGTCGAGCACCAGGAGGACGGCGTGATGGTAGGGATGGAGCTCCGTTTGCTCGTACGCCTCCATGGCGCGTTCCTTCGCGGCAAAGCCCAACCGCTTGAGCAGAAACGTTGTGGACGCGACGAGATCCTTCGGCAGTTTCGGAATCACCGAGGACGTCGGCGTCTGGGGGCTTGTGACGGTCATCGGGAATAGTGTAGCGCGCCCAACGGTTGTCTTGCTGTATGGTTGAGAAAGCCAACGATTCGGGAGGACAACTAAGTGAGCATCTCCACAAAGACTGACCGGCGCTGGAGCGCGCTCGCTCTCATCGTCACTGCGCAGTTCATGGTCATTCTGGACGTCGCGATCGTGAACGTCGCGCTGCCCTCGATCAAATCCGACCTCGATTTCTCGGAGACCAATCTGCAGTGGGTGATCACCGCCTACGCGATTCTGTTCGGGGGCGCGTTGCTCTTGGGCGGCCGCCTCGCCGACCTGCTCGGGCGCCGGCGCCTGTTTATCGCCGGTCTCGGGCTCTTCGCCGTGAGCTCGCTGCTGTGCGGACTCGCCTGGTCGGAAGGCTCCCTGATCGCCTTCCGCGCAGTGCAGGGCCTCGGCGGGGCGCTGCTCGCCCCGGCCGCGCTCTCGCTTCTAATGACGACGTTCGCCGAGGGCCGGGACCGGAACCTCGCGCTCGGGATCTACGGGGCGGCCTCCGGAAGCGGCGCCGCGGCCGGCGTCCTGCTCGGCGGTCTGCTCACCTCGTACCTGAGCTGGTCGTGGATCTTCTTCATCAACGTTCCGGTCGGAATCGCTGCGATCGCGCTCACCCCGCTACTGCTTCGGGAGAGCCGCGCGGACCTCGCGCATCGCCACTTCGACTTTCCCGGCGCTCTCTCCATCACCGCCGGTCTGATGCTGCTCGTCTACGCGATGACCCGCGCGTCGACCGACGGCTGGGGCGCCGATACGACGGTTGCACTCCTCGCCGGCGCAGCGGCTCTCGTACTCGCCTTCGTCGCGATCGAGCTCCGCTCGCGGTCACCGCTTCTGCCGTTGCGGATCTTCCGCCTCCGCACGCTTGCGACGTCGAACGCCGCGATGGCGATCGTCGGCGCGGTCGCCTTTTCGGAGTTCTTCGTACTGACGCTCTACCTGCAGGACGTCCTGCACTACTCGGCGGTGGAGAGCGGCGTCGCGTTCGTCGGCTTCGCGCTGGCGGTGGTCGTCGTCTCGAACATCGCGCAGGTGATCGTGGGGCGTCTGGGCGTGGGGGCGACCCTCACCGTGGGCCTGCTCGTCTCCGCCGTCTCGGTGGCGTGGCTCACGCGCTTGCCGATGGAGGGGCACTACTTCTGGGATCTCTTCCCGGCGTTCGTGCTCGGCGGCGCAGGCATGGGACTCTCGTTCGTCCCCGTGACGATCGCGAGCCTCACCGGTGTCGAGCGCTCGGATGCCGGCGTTGCCTCCGGTCTGATCAACACGAGCCGCCAGATCGGCGGCGCAATCGGCCTCGCCGCGGCGAGCACGATCGCCGCCACGTCGACGAGCCGTTACGTCGACGCCCATTCCGGCATCACTGCCTCGAGCGCCGTGGCGCTCGACCACGGCTTCCAGACCGCCCTCTACGCGCTTACGGGGTTGCTGCTCGTCGGAGCGGTGATCGCAATGACGCTCGTCAAGTCGAGGCCGACAGGGACAGCGCACGCCGATCCTGTCGACGGGGAAATGGTCGCGCTGGAGGAGGCGGCGTGATGGCCTCCGCATACGACAACTTCCGCGAGCTCGACGATCTCGTCCTGCACCTGAAAGGCCTCGTGCTGGTTCGTAGGTTTCGTGAACGGCGCGGCGCGGACACGGGCGAGCTCGCCATGTACCGTGCCGAGATCGACCGCGTCCGTGATCGGCTTGCGAATCTCGTGAAGACGGGAGCTCTGGACCAAGCGGCCGCGTAGGAAGGAGGCGACGATGAGCAAGCTGCAGACCGCGAGCGAGCGGATCACGGAGGAGGTCACCGCGTGGCCAGGCGTAACGGCAGGCCCCGGCAGGCGCGGCGAATTCGCCTTCAAGGTGGGCCGCCGTGAGATCGGGCATCTGCACGGCGACCGAGCTGCCCACTTCGGCTTTCCGAAACAGCTCTGGACCGAGCTCTTCGAGCAGAAGCGCATCGATTACCACCCGGTCTTTCCCGGTAGGCCCGGCTTCGGGGCCCGGGCGATCGAGACAGCAGCGGACGTCGAAGACGTGATCGCTCTGATGCGGCTCAACTACGACCGCGTCGTGGCCCGGCACGGAAACGGAGGAGAACAATCGTGAAGCTGCCGCCGATCGTGTCATCAAGCGAGTGGCAACGCGCTCGCGACGAACTGCTCGTCAAGGAGAAGGAAGCTACTCGGGCGAGCGACGCGCTTGCAGCCGAACGCCGGCGGCTGCCGATGGTGCAGATCGAAGAGGACTATGTCCTCGAGGGTCCGGGAGGCGAGGCGAGCCTGCTCGATCTCTTCGAAGGACGCCGCCAGTTGCTGCTGTACCACTTCATGTTCGGCCCCAACCAGGACGCGGGCTGCGACGGCTGCTCGATGTTCGTCGACCAGATCGGCCACCCCGCGCACCTGCACGCCCGCCATACCTCTTTCGCTCTCGTTTCGCGAGCGCCTGTGGACAGGATCGAGCCGTACAAGGAGCGCATGGGCTGGACCCTGCCGTGGTACTCCTCGTTTGACAGCGACTTCAACGTCGACTTCGGCCTCTCGCCTGAGACCCCTCGAACCGGCGAGTACCAGGACGGCGAGACGTTCGGCCTCAGCGTCTTCCTCCGTGACGGCGACAACGTCTATCGCACGTACTTCACGGACAAGCGCGGTGTCGAGGCGCTCGGCAGCGTCTGGACCTTCCTCGATCTGACGCCGCTCGGCCGGCAGGAGACGTGGGAGGACTCACCGGAGGGATATCCGCAAACGCCGCCGTACGAGTGGTGGCGCCGCCACGACGAGTACGAGAGCTCGACGGAGTCCTAAGGGTCACCTTCGCGCTACGAGCCCTCGGCGCCGTCCGCGAGGACGAGACGCTTATCGCGCAGGCCGCCGACCGCTTCGACGCGATGGGGCTCGAGTGGCACGCCGAGCAGAGCCGGAAGTTCCTCGTAGAGACGTAGGCACGGCCCCCACGCACGCTGCGGCGTAGTCGGCCTGCTTCACGCAGCAGGTCGTGAGCGTGTCGACGAAGCTCCGTTCCGCGGGCGACAACGGGCGACCCGCGAGTCGCGCGACGGAGAAGCGGCGCATGAGTGGCGGGCGCCCGGCGAGGCGGAAGCTCGCCAGGTCTCCTCGCTCGACTTCTTCGGCGACCGCGTAGCGGGAGAGGAAAGCGAGTCCGAGTCCTTCGCGTGCGGCGCGCTTGATCGCTTCGCTCGAGCCGAGCTCCCAGACGCCGGCCAGGCTAACGCCGATCGCGCGCAGTTCCTCGTCGATGATCTGTTGCGAGCTCGAACCGGGTTCGCGCGCGAGGAGCATGAACTCGGCCAGGCGGGTCGGCGCGAGCGCGCCGTTCTTGAGGGGCGCGAGTCCAGGCTTGACGACGCCAACGATCTCGTCCTCGAGGAATGGCTCGAGCTCGATCCGCTCGTCTGCACGGGTGGCGCCGACGAGCGCGATCTGGACCCGGCCGCCGAGCAGCCGCTTGAGGATTTCGTCGCTCGCGGCGACCTCGACCTCCACAGTGACCCCCGGGTAGCTGCGGCGGAAGCAACCGAGCGTGTCGGGAAGCAGGTAGACGCCGGGCGCGGTCGAGGCGCCGAGGTGGATCGTGCCCGTCTGCAGGCCGGCGATCGCACCGAGTTCCTCTTCCGCGGCCCCGAGGCTGGCGAGCGCCTGCGCCGCCCGGGCGGCGAGCACGTGTCCGGCGTCGGTGAGCCGGCTGCCGCGCCCTGTGCGCTCGACCAGCCGTTGGCCGGCCGCGGTCTCGAGCAGTCGCAGGTGCTGGCTCGCACTCGGCTGGCCGATGCCGATCGCTGCTGCGGCCGCGGAGACGCTTCCTTGCCGCTCGATTTCGACAAGTAGGCGCATGCGCGTGGTGTCCCACAGCTCGCGCAGGGTGCTCGTAGTCGCCATATCCGCTACCGATAGCAGCTATCGGGAACTTCGTCTAGCGCGATCATCGGAGCCACCCTAACCTGCGCACATGATCCTCCGTCCATTCCTGTACGCGGAGACGGCGTGCGCGTCGTATCTGTTCGGTTGCCTGACCGAGCGGAAGCTGGGAGTGGTCGATCCGCACGCGGACCTCGTCGACGCGTACCTGGAAGAGGCGGAACGTGCGGGAGCGCCGATCGTCGCTGTTTTCGAGACACACGTGCAGGCGGATCACCTCTCCGGCCTGCCTGCTCTCGTCGAAGCTACGGGGGCGACGGCGTACCTTCCCGCGGGGGCAGGGGTCGAGTTCGAGCACGAGGAGCTCGGAGACGGAGCGAACGTTGCGCTCGGGAACACGCGTGTCCGCGCGCTCGCCACTCCGGGACATGCACCGGCGCACAACGCCTACCTCGTCGCCGACCGGCGCCGGGGGACCGATGAACCCTGGCTGGTGTTCACCGGCGACTCCCTCCTTGTCGGCGATGTCGGGCGGCCGGATCTGCATGTGCAAGGCGAGCCGGAAGCCCTGGCGCGTGACCTCTACGCGTCTATGCAGCGGCTCCTCGAGCTTCCCGACGGGGTCCTCGTGCTGCCGAGTCACTACGGTGGTTCGGTCTGCGGGCGCTCGTTGTCGGGGAATCCGTTCTCGACGATCGGCTTCGAGCGCGAGCACAACCGGGCCCTCGCCGCTGCCGACGCAGAGGCGTTCGCGCGTGAGCTGCTGGTCGACGTGCCGCCGCCGCCTGCCGACCAAGCGGAGATCGTCAGGGCGAACCGCGCCGGGATCGCGACCGCGCGCGCGTGAGCGGCGTCCAGCTTGGACTGCGCGCGAACGCCGCGCAGTTCAGTCTGCTCGTCGCCCTGAATGCGCTCGTCGGGGCGATCGTAGGCCTGGAGCGGAGCGTGCTGCCGCTGGTCGGCAAGCACGACTTCCATCTTGCGTCACACGCGGCGGTGCTCGCTTTCGTGGTCGCCTTCGGCGCGGCCAAGGCGCTGGCGAACCTCGGCGCCGGCGTGCTCGCCGATCGGATCGGCCGCAAGCGGCTGCTCGTGCTCGGCTGGCTGCTCGCGCTGCCGGTCGCGCCGCTCGTCGCATTCGCACCGAGCTGGTGGCTGATCGTCGTCGCCAATGTCTTCCTGGGCGCAAACCAGGGCCTCGCCTGGTCGATGACGGTGGTGATGAAGGTCGACCTCGCCGGCCCGGGCCGCCGCGGATTGACACTCGGCCTGAACGAGTCGGCCGGCTATCTCGGCGTCGCAGCGACTGCGTTCGCGACCGGCGCCCTGGCCGCGAGCATCACGCCGCGGACGGTCGTCTGGGCCGGTGCGCTTGCGATCTCGCTCGCGGGGACAGTGATCGCGCTCGTGTTCGTGCGCGACACCGCCCCGCATGTGGCACACGAGCAGGCAGGGCTCGGCGAGCGAGAGGCGCTGTCGCTGCCGGCTGCGCTCGCAACGGCGAGCGTGCGGCAACCTGTGCTCCGCGCCTGCTCGCAGGCGGGGCTCGTGAACAACCTGAACGACGCCCTCGCCTGGGGATTGGTGCCGCTCTATCTGGCCGCTCACGGCGCGAGCGGGACCAGGATCGGCATCGTCGCCGCGGTCTACCCGGCCCTCTGGGGGGTCCTCCAGCTCGCTACGGGCTGGCTCTCGGATCTCTTGGGGCGCAAGCCGCTGATCGTAGCCGGCATGCTCGTGCAGGCCGGCGCATTGGGCTTGCTGGTCGCGGGCGAGGCCAGGTTCGCCCCGTCGCTGGCCGCCGCCGCGCTTCTGGGGACCGGAACCGCGCTCGTCTATCCGACCCTGATCGCCGCGGTTTCCGACGTGGTGCAGCCGCGCGACCGCGCGGTGGTCGTCGGCGTCTACCGCTTCTGGCGCGACACGGGGTTTGTTGTCGGCGCGCTGCTCGCCGGTTTCGCAGCCGACGCCGTCGGCAGTGCCGCGGCGATCGTGCTGGTGGCCGTGCTCACCGCCGCGAGCGGCTTGGTCGTCGCGGCGACGCGGTGGCAAGCGCCCACTCGCACGCGAGTTCGCTTCTGGCGATGGCTGCCATCGTCAACTTTCTCTTGGTCGATCGCAATCGACCGCTTACGCTCGAGCTCAGGCGACTTGAAAGGAGGAGACATGCGCGCGATCGAATGTCCGTGCGGCCACCACCTCGAGGGAGCGGACGACGAGGAACTGTTCCGACTCGCTCGGGAGCACGTGGACCGCGACCATCCGGAGATGCAGCGGAGTGACCAACAGCTCCGCGAGCGCATCGCCGCTGACGCGTACGACTTGGTAGGGAATCGACAGTGACGAACGAGGACAAGGTCGTGATCAACCTTGCGACCGGGCTCGAGGACGCCGAGCGGGTGACCGTTGCGTTTCTCGTCGGCGGGGCCGCGCTCGAGCAGGGCAAGCAGGTCGCGATGTTTCTGACCAAGGAGGCGGTCAGGCTCGGGCTCCCGGGCTATGCGGAGGCGGTCGCGTGCGAAGGCTGCCCTCCGCTGTCGCGCCTGCTTCAGCAGTACGCCGAAGGCGGGGGTGAACTGCTCGTCTGCCCGATCTGCTTCAACGCGCGCAAGCTCGAGGAAGGGGCCCTGGTGCAGAACGCGCGCCTCGCCGGCGCGAGCCCGCTCTGGGAGTGGATCGGCGAACGCGCTACGGTTTTCAGCTATTGAGCGGCGGAGGAAATGGCTGTTGACGTAGAGATCGACGTCGAGGTCCTGAAGAGCGAGATCAAGAAGACCTACGGCTCCGTCTCCGAGGAACCCGAGAAGGACTTCATCTTTCCGACCGGGCGCAGCTGGGCGGAAGACCTCGACTATCCACCTGAGCTCGCGAATGTTCCGGATCACGCGGTCGAGTCGTTCGCCGGGGTTGCGAACCCGTTCTCGCTCGGCCGCCTCGCCCCCGGCGAGCGCGTGCTCGATCTCGGCAGCGGCGCCGGCACCGACTCGCTCGTCGCCGCACAAATGGTCGGTGAAGAGGGGCATGTGACGGGCATCGACATGACCTCTGCGATGCTGGCCAAGGCGCGCGCCGCAGCAGATCAGATGGGCGTTCGGAACGTCGAGTTCGTCGAGGGCGAGGCGGAGCGGTTGCCGTTCCCCGACGAGAGCTTCGATGTGGTGATCTCGAACGGCGTCATCGACCTGATCCCGGACAAGGACGCCGTCGTCTCGGAGCTCCATCGCGTGCTCGTTCCCGGCGGTCGCATGCAGATCGCCGACGTGACGATCCAGAACCCGGTCAGCGCCGAGGGCCGCCGCAACATCGACCTCTGGACCGGCTGAATAGCCGGGGCGCTGCTGGAGGCAGCGTACGCCAAGCTGCTAGAGCGACACGGGTTCGAGCTGATCGAGACCGGTCAGCTCGTCGATACCTACGCACGCTCGAAGTTCGAGGACACGCGGCGCAAGGCCCAGAAGTTCGGCGCCCGCGGCACCACGGTGAGGGCGTACAAGCCGAGCGGTTGAATCTGCGCTAGCCGGCTTGGAGCTCCTCGATCCGCTGTTCGAGGAAGCGCCGCTCGGCGTCCGAGTGGACGAGCTCGAGTGCGCGCTCGTAGGCTGCGCGGGCGTCTTCGACGCGATCGAGCCGGCGCAGCAGCTCCGCGCGGGTCGCGTGGAGGTAGTGGTAACGGTCGAGCTCGAGGCGCTCCACCATGTCGAGCGCGCCCTCGACGTCGCCGGCTTCGGCGAGGGCAGCCGCCCGGTTGAGCTCGACCACCGACGAGCCGGTGAGGCCGGCGAGCTCACCGTAGAGGGCGGCCAGCTGCGCCCAGTCCTGAGGCTCCTCGACGTGAAGGACCGCGATCGCGGCTTGCAGCACGTATGCGCCGCTGCCGCCGAGCGCCAGCGCCCTGTCGAGCGTCGCCCGTCCCTCGGCGATCTGCTCGTGATCCCAGAGCGACCGATCCTGATCGCGAAGCAGGACGACTGCCCCGTCGGCGAATCGCGCGTCCCGGCGGGCGTCGTTCACGAGCATCAGCGCCAGCAATCCGTGGACCTCGGGCTCGTCGGGCATCAGCTCGGCGAGCGCGCGCCCGAGCCGGATGGCCTCGGCAGCGAGCTCGCCCCGGCCCCCGTAGCCCTCGTTGAAGATCAGGTAGACCACGGCGAGGACGGCGGCCAGGCGGTCCGGGAGCAGGTGAGCCGGTGGCACCCGAAACGGGATCCCGGCGGCTTTGATCTTTTGCTTCGCGCGGACGAGCCGCTTGTTCATCGTCGGCTCGGGCACGAGGAAGGCGCGGGCGATCTCGTCCGTCGTCAGCCCGCCCAGCGTTCGCAGCGTGAGTGCGACCTGGGCGTCGAGTGCGAGGCCCGGATGGCAGCACGTGAACAGGAGCTCGAGCCGCTCGTCGGGGATCGCCGTCTCGTCCATCTCGTCCTCCAAGGTTTCGGGCACGTCGAGCAAGGCCGTCTTCGCAGCGAGGGTTCGATCGCGGCGGATGCGGTCGATCGCGCGGTTTCGCGCCGTGGTCATCAGCCAGGCGCGCGGGTTGGCGGGCGTCCCCTTGCGGGGCCAGCGTTCGGCGGCGATCGCGAACGCCTCTTGGGCGGCTTCCTCGGCGAGGTCGAAGTCGCCGAGGAAGCCGATCAGGCCGGCGAGGACGCGGCCCCATTCGTCGCGGAAGACCTGCTCGAGCGTTACCAATACGTTTCGCTGGGGCGGATCTCGATTGCGCCGCCGAGACGAGCCGCCGGGATCCGCGAGGCCAGCTCGATCGCCGCGTCGAGGTCGTCGGCTTCGAACACGAAGTAGCCGCCCAGCGCCTCCTTGACCGCGACGAACGGCCCATCGGTGGTCAGCGTCTTGCCGTTCTGCACCCGAACGGTGGTTGCGTTCTCGGCAAGCCCGAGCGGAAGGCCGGGTGTTACGCCGGGCGTCTTGTTGATCGCCCCGTAGTCGGCGTAGATCGCCTTCTGCTCGTCCTCCGAGAGCCCTTCCCACGCCGGCGTTCCAGGCAACGGGCTGTCGCCGTGGTGAATCAGCAGTACGTACTTCATCGCTTCCTCCTTTTCCGGAATGGTCGTCCCTAAGACGAGCGACGGACGAGGAAAAGGACAGGTTCCCGGGGCCGCTCCCAGACGGAGCGGCCCCGGGCTCGGTTTTCACTTGACGCCGTAGGCGCGGATGATCGTCTGGTCGACGACGCTGCCGCCGGCATCGGCGGCCCGCACCCTCAGGGAGACGTAGCCTCCGGCCAGGCTCGCCGGGTTCTCGACCCCGGCTACGAACCCGCCGCCGCTCAGGCTACGGACCGGAACGGCGGACCACGTCGCCCCGTCGTCGTACGAGGCCCAGACCTGGGCACCGGTGACAGGGGCGGCCGACGCGCCTTGCTGGCGGTGCACCGAGAGCCGGATCATGCGGATGCCCGGAAGGACGCGGTTGAGGCTGTCGAGCGCGCCGAGGTCGTAGTCGACCACGAGCGCCGGCACCGACTCGGTCGCACCCGGTGCCGTCGGTCCGGACGCGAACGTCCACTTCGTGTGCGTCTCCGTCGACTGCAGCCAGTAGGGAGCGCTGCGAGAGACGTCCAGCTCCGCGCGGTAGGTCGCCGGCGTCCCCGAGACGTCCACACTGCCGAAGGCTCCGCTCCCGGACGCGATCAGCGAGTCGTTCTCGAACAACCGGAAGGCGACCGTGTCGGTGCGCCCGTCCTGGAAGCCGTAGCGGCCTTGGTCGTCCGTGAACTCCGGCATGAAGAACGTCAGCGTGTTGTCCTGGCGGACGATCGGCTGACCATCGTCCGCGCCCGGCTCGAACGTCTTGACGATCCCTGGCCGCTGCGGCTGCGCGAACCAGGCGTCCGACCGGCTCGCCGCCGCCGGGTACCGACGGATGACGTCCTGCTGCGAGTCTTCGAAGATGTGCTCGTTCGTCATCGATCCCCACGCGAGGTGCCACCAGCGGCTGTCCCCTGTCGAGACGTACTCGGTGCGGGAGAACGGCGTTGTCAGGTTGCGCACCCCTTCGAAGGAGAAGCTCGACCACGGCGGGAAGGCGTGGTGCGCCTCGCCGGCCAGCCACTCGGGCACGTGGCCGCGGTACTCAGCCGCCACGGTCACGGTGTTGGAGCGGCTCAGCGCGAGCGTGTGCGTGTCGCGGATCCTGCCTCGCTCGGCGACCATCGCGTCGTAGATGTACGGGCTCACCACGACGCCCTTGATCACCACGGTCAGCTTCGTGCCCTGCTGGAGCAGGCTTCGCAGCTGCTCTCCCTGCGTCTTGGAGAGCGAGAGCACCGGGATGGTCGCATTGGAGAGGCCGATCAACAGCAGCCCCGGGGAATGGTTGTGGATGATCACCAGCGCAGCGCCGCGGGCGGTCGCGTTCGCCACCTTCTCCGCGAAGGTGATCGGATTGCCGACGGGGGGCAGCGGCCCGCGAGTGATGAGCACTGCCTTTCCGCGCACGTCGACGCCTTCGAAGTCCTGCACGCGCCCGTAGCCCGCGTAGACGAGATCCAGCCGCTTCGTCCCGTCGACCTTCGGCGCGCCGAAGGCATAGCGGGCGTCGAGCGTCATCGCGTTCGGCGGGGCGATCGAGACCTCCAGCTCGGGAGCTCTGAGGCTGGGCTTCGCCCGGAAGCCGAAGTCGCCCATGGTTACCTGCTGGGTGGGAGCTGCGTAGGCACGGTCGATGGGCGGGCTCGCGAGCAGGAGGCTCTCCCAGCTGCCCCGCTGCGATCCTGAGCGGTACGTGCCGATAAGGAAGTGTTCCCACTCAGTTGGCTTGTCGGCCGTCACCGCGACCTGCGGTGCCTGCCTCGCGTCCAGGGTCAACGTCATGTCACCCGCGATCTGAAGCTCCGGGTTGCCGACGACCGCGGCGTCGAGCGCGAAGAGCCCGGAGTCGTCGGAGCTGAACAGCATCCCCATCACGCTGTAGGTGCCTGGAGGCAGGCGGAACGTGACAGGACCGTTCCTGAGGCCCAGCGTCTGCTGGAACGCCGTGGTGTCCTCGGCGTTCACGACCTCGACCCAACTGATGGTGCGGGCCGGGCCGCCGTTCTTGGCAATGCCGTCGACGGTCAGGTTGAACATCTCGGATTCCTTGTGGAACCCGACCGGTGTCCGCACGACGGCTCCGGCGCCCGCGTCCTCGGCCACGAGGTAGCCGCCGTAGAGCCCAGTGGCTCCGACGGTGGTGTCCACGGTCAGCTGGACGTCCTTGGACTCGCCCGGGGCGAGGCTGACGGACTGCGGCTCGATGACGAGCATGCCGGCCGAGGGAGCAATCCCGTCTTGGTTAGTAACGGCGAGGCTGAGGTTCAGAGTGAGAGCCTCGTCCGAGGCGTTCGTGTACGTGACGGTCTTCGTCACCGGCTGGTCGCCGTCGTGGGGCCACGGGAAGTAGCCGAGGTCGATCGGCGCAGGAGTAGCCACCACCTCGGGCTGTGTGAACACCCGTGCCACGTTCACGCGTCCGCCGCCCTGCTCGTAAACGCTGTAGGGCCCCGGCGTCGCCGTGGTCACGAGCTCCGCCTTGAGCTGCTCCGGCGTCCAGGCGGGGTGCCTCTGGACGAGGAGGGCAGCGGATCCCGCAACGTGTGGCGTGGCCATGGACGTGCCCGAGAGGCGCGTGTAGAAGTCGTCCAGCGGTTCTCCCAGCGACGTGCCGGCTGCGCGCGCGGCGTTGATGCCTACCCCGGGAGCCGTGATGTCGGGCTTGATCGCGAAGTCGCCGACCCGCGGTCCACGGCTGGAGAAGCCGGCGAGGACGTCGCTCTTGTCGACGGCGCCCGCGGTCAGCGCGGCGGAGGCCGCGCCGGGCGAGGCGACGGTGCTCCGGCCCCCGAAGTTCCCGGCCGCGATCGCGAAGAGCGTTCCATACGTCGCGGTCAGCTGGTTGACCGCCTGGCTGAGCGGATCGGTGCCGTCGCTCGGCCCGCCGCCGAGGCTCATGTTCACCACATCGGCGCCCTGGTCGCGCGCGGCCCATTCCATCCCGGCGATCACCCAGGAATCGAGGCCGAAGCCCCCGTCGTCGAGGACCTTGCCGTTGACGAGCGTCGCGCCGGGAGCGACGCCCTTGCGCAAGCCGCTCGACGCCGCGCCGGTCCCTGCGACAATCGACGCCACGTGCGTGCCGTGGCCGAAGTGATCGGTTACGTCCGGTGTCGGCGTGAAGTTCTGCATCGCGACGACCTTGCCCGCGAGGTCCGGATGGCTCGCATCGACGCCGGTGTCGAGCACGGCCACCCGCACGCCCGTACCGTCGAAGCCCGCGGCCCACGCCGTCGGAGCCCCGATTTGGGGCACGCTGTCCTCGAGCGTCGCCTCGACGCGCTCGTCCAGCCAGATGCGATCGATCCCGGCGAACAAGTCGCCTCCGGCCGGCGCGGGGCCGGCGTCAGGCGCCTTCCCCGTCCCGGCGTCCCGGCGGACCTGCTCGGCCACCGCATGGCCGAACGCGGCGGCCTTGCTTTTCGGTTCCTCCGCTGAGGCGGCGCTGATGGAAGCGAGCGTCCGCTCCTTCACCATCGCGGGCGGAGCGGGACCAATCCCGCGCTTGTAGTCGACGATCACCGGCAGGCTGTCGGCGGCTCGGTCGTGGAGTCCCTGCTCGACGAGCTTGCTGACGTTGAAGAGCTCGCTGTCGAGCTTGCTGCCGACGTACTGCGCGGCGTCCGTCGGGAAGACGTAGAGATCGCCGCGGCTCCGCACGATGCGAAAGCTCGGCTCCGGAAGCCCCTTCCCTCGCGAAGCCGCGTCGACCGTTGCCGCCCGCAGGCCATCGTCGCGACTGACAGAGACCTGCACCACGTCGCCGGTGATCAGCGTCACGTGGTACGAGGACGGCGCGTGGCCGGCGGCTGCCGGCGCGGCCAGCCGACCTGCGGCGCTGGCGGCGGTGCAGAGGACGAGGAGCACCAGCGCCCCGAAGCCGCCGAGACTCCAATAGCCGAATCGCCCGCTCATGTTCCCTCTCCCTTCTCCTGGCGGTCGCTCAGGATCGTCACCGGAGGGCGAAGGCGTCGAGGACCGTCTGCTCGACGCGCCTTCCGGCCGCTGCCCTCGAGTGTGATGCTGGGACGACCGTAGGCCGGCCCGCCCGAACGACGGCAGGCTCGGCCGATAGCAACGCGATCCCCCCAACGCGACGCGAAAGGATAAATGCCCGTGGAGAACACCCAGATGGTTCTCGTCCTGGACGCGGGGCCGGTGCCGTTGCGCAGCGGTCATCCGGTCACCTGGCGCCTGACGCTCCACAACCCGTTGCCGGAGGCCGTCTCGCTCACGTTTCCGACAGGCCAGCTTGGCGAAATCGTCCTCGAGCAGGCAGGCGGCGAGCGATACCGGTGGAGCCGGAATCGCGTCTTCATCCAACTCGTCACGGAACGGCGACTGGAGCCCGGCGAGTCCTGGACGATCGTTCTCGACGACACGCTCGACGTGGAGCCGGGATCGTACGAGGCGGTTGCGTTCCTGTCGTGCAGGCCGAGCCCGGCGCCCGTCCGCTCACGTGTCGTCGTCGAGAGCGTGACTAGCCATGGCGAGGCCCCGATGACAAACTAGGTGCGTGGCGGCGATCGCCGAAGGATTGACGCTCGACGAGACGGCGCTCGCCGAGCTGCAGGGCGGTTTTCGCGGCGAGATCGTGGGCCGCGACGACCCCAGCTACGAAGAGCACCGGAAGGTCTGGAACGGCTCGATCGACCGGCGCCCGGCACTGATTGCGCGCTGCGCGGGTGTCGCGGACGTGATCGCCTCGGTGAAGTTCTGTCGCCAGCACGGTCTGCCGGTGGCGGTGCGGAGCGGCGGGCACAGCTTCCCGGGTCTGTCCGTCGCGGATGATGCCTTCCTGATCGACCTGGGCCTGATGAAGGGCGTTCGCGTCGATCCGGAAGCGCGCACGGCTCGCGTGCAGGCCGGCGTTCTGCTCGGCGAGCTCGACCGCGAGACCCAGGCGTTCGGGCTGGCGGCGCCGTCGGGGATCGTCACCCATACCGGCGTGGCAGGGCTGACGCTCGGCGGCGGAATCGGTTGGATCATGCGCAAGCACGGCCTCTCGGTCGACCAGCTGCGGCGGGTGGATCTCGTCACCACCGACGGCGAGCTCGTCAAGGCGAGCGCGGACGAGAACGACGACCTCTTCTGGGGGCTCCGCGGAGGCGGCGGCAACTTCGGGATCGTGACCGAGTTCGAGTTCGACCTGGTGCCGCTCGGCCCGACGGTGATGGCGGGGCCGATCTTCTGGGCGATGGAGGATTCGCCGGAGGTGTTGCGTTTCTACCGCGACTGGGTCGCCGACGCGCCAGACGAGCTGATGACGATCGTGGTGCACCGCAAGGCGCCACCGCTTCCGTTCGTCCCCGAGGAGCTCCACGGCAAGCCAGTCGTGATGGTGATCTGCTGCTGGGCCGGCGAGGTCGAGGACGGGGAGAAGGCAATCAAGCCGATGAAGGAGTTCGGCAACCCGGTCGCGGACGTCTGCACCGCAAAGCCGTTCCTGACGCACCAGGCGATGTTCGACCCGAGCTTCGTCCCGGGCCGCTGGTACTACTTCAAGAGCTGCGACGTCCCGGGCCTGACGAACGAGATCATCGACACGACCGTCGAGCATTGCCTCCGAATCTCCTCGCCGCTGACGTCGTTCCCGATCTGGCAGATGGGCGGGGCCGTGTCGCGCGTGGGGGAGGACGAAACCGCGTTCAACGGGCGGAACGCCGGCTTCACGTACAACATCGGCGCGTCGACGGCGGCGGCGGAGGGCTTCGACGAGGAGCGCGAGTGGGTGCGGAACTTCTGGTCCGCGCTGGAGCCTCACTTCACGACCGTGTACGTCAACTTTCTGATGGACGAGGGCGAGGACCGCGTGCGGCAGGCCTACGGCACCGAGAAATACGACCGGCTGAAGGCGCTAAAGCGGAAGTACGACCCCGACAACTTCTTCCGCATCAACCAGAACATCTCGCCCGCCTAACCGCGATCGAGCTCGCGAGCGAGCAGATCCATCAACAGGCCGTCGTGCCAGGTTCCGTTCGGAGAGCGCCAGTACTCGCGCATGACGCCGACCGGGCGGAAGCCGACCTTCTCGTAGGCCCGGATCGCTGCCGCGTTGTCGGCGGCGGGGTCGATCGTGAGGCGGTGGTGTCCGCGCTCGATTAAGCAGCGCGCGAGAGTTCGGCCGGCTCGGCCTGGATCGCGGCCACCCGCTCGACGTCCTCCGCCAAGAGCGGCCGAAGCACGACGTTCCGCCCGCGTAGCGTCGGCATGGGCTCACTCTCTCACGGCCGCATGCTTTACTCTCGCCCGCACGCCGATCGACCAAGGAGCCGATATGCGCGCAGCGTTCATGTCCACCGAGAGGGCCTTTACGACCTATCCGGAGGGTGTGAACTTTGCTGCGCACAACGCTCAACTCGAAGGTCTCGGCGCGTCTAGGCGCCTGTAGCACACCTCGCGTCGGGATCGACAGCGTCCCGGAAAGGGACGCGGATGGCTGATCGGAAGATGCACGCGGAAGAGGTGCACACGGACGCCGCTCTCGTCCGACGGCTGCTCGAAGGACAGTTTCCGCAGTGGGCGGAGCTCCCGATCGAGCGGGTTCCGTCGACCGGGACGGACAACGCGCTGTACCGGCTCGGCGACGACCTGGTCGCGCGGCTCCCTCGCATCCACTGGGCCGTCGGGAGCGTCGCCAAGGACCTGCGGTGGCTGCCGCTGCTCGCGCCGCTGCTCCCGGTCGAGATCCCGGTGCCGCTTGCGAAGGGTCTGCCGGCGGAGGGCTATCCGTGGGAATGGGGGGTCTACCCGTGGCTCGCCGGCGCGAACCCGACCGTCGGGGGGATCCCCGACGCCGAAGCCCTCGCCAGGGAGCTGGCGCAATTCGTGGCGGCTGTGCGCCGGATCGACTTGGCCGACCCGCCGCCTGCGGGTCGAGCCGTGCTGGCGATGAGAGAGGAGGAGACGCGCGCCGCCATCGCCGAGCTCCGCGGAACAATCGACACCCACGCTGCGGCTACCGTCTGGGAGGCAGCTCTCCAGACGGCTGCGACGTCGCGCCCTTCCGGCTGGATTCACGGCGATCTGATGCCGGGAAACCTGCTTCTCCAGAGCGGCCGCCTGGCCGGGGTCATCGACTGGGGCGGAGTGGGGATCGGCGATCCCGCCTGCGACGTGATGCCTGCATGGACGGTTCTGCCTGCGGAGGTAAGGAATGACTTTCGCGACGAGCTCGGAGTCGACGAGACGACCTGGATCCGCGGTCGCGGATGGGCGCTATCGGTCGGGCTGGTCGCCCTCCCGTACTACGAGGAGACGAACCCCGGTTTCGCGGCGGTTGCGCGACATGTCATCGCGGAGGTTCTGACGGATCACGCGGGCGGGCCGTAGCCGCCGGCCAGATACTCGCGGAGCTGGCGCTCGCCTCTGCGCATCGCCCAGTTGTGATTCGACCGGAAGAGCGGGCGCAGCACGGGGGTCAAGTACTTGATCAACGGATGGTTGACCGACGGGCGCCAGTCGAGGGTCGCCTCGGTCCCCTCGCCCCTCTCCTCGAGCGTCCAGAGACCCGTGCCGTCGAAGTCCTTCGACAGCCGCGAGAAAATGCGGCGCGGCCGATCGGCCTCGATCACCTCAAGGACGAAGTTCACCTTGTAGGGCAGGTACGCCTTGACGAGCAGCTCGTTCCGTTTGCCCGGTCTGGGCGCGCCCGCGTCGCCGCTCGAGCGCAGCACGAAGTCGGTCCACCAGCGGTCGTATCCGAGCGGGTCGCCGATGACGTCGTAGACCCGTTCGATCGGCGCCGGAATCGCCCAGCGGTCGAGAAAGCGGTAGGCCCGCGGCACCTGACGATTATGCGTGGTTTACTGCCGGTGCAGCGTCGACCGACCCAAGGAGCGGAGATGCGCGCAGCGTTCATATCCATCGAGAGGGCCCTTGTGACCTATTCGGAGGGTATGACGCTTGCTTCGCAGACCGCGGAACCTAGGGAGTTCGGCGCATGGAGACGCCGCTAGTCGCGACGACCTGGACCTCGTCGCCGCCTTCTTGAGGTGGATCTGGTGGCGTGCAGTGCTCCACAACGGCTGGTGGCTCGTCACCAGCGTGTACCTGGTCGTCGACGCAGACCTGTCGCCGTCTCAGCTCGTATTCATCGGCGTAGCGCAAGGCGTGATCGCGCTCGTGTTCGAGATCCCGGCCGGGGTCGTCGCCGACACGATCAGCCGGAAGTGGTCGCTGGTCGTCTCTCACGTTCTCATGGGGACCGCGATGCTCACCACGGGCCTCGTGACCGACTTCGGGCTGCTGGTCGCGACGCAGATGCTGTGGGGGCTGTCGTGGACGTTCGC
>JBIOYJ010000133.1:0-27373 GCA_044870105.1 Gaiellaceae bacterium
CTCCGAGCGTCTGGCGGACATGTTGTTACCCTAACGACCGTTCGGTATGAAGAACGGGCGAGAACAAGCATTCCTCGAGTTTGTCCAGTCGGGCGGCCAGGTCGAGACCGACGACTGGATGCCGGACGAGTACCGCGCAAAGCTGATCAAGTTCATCGAGATGCACGGGAATTCCGAGCTGATGGGAGTGCTCCCGGAGCGCGAGTGGATCCTGCGGGCGCCGACCCTGCAACGGAAGCTCGCGCTGACGGCGAAGGTGCAGGACGAGGTTGGTCACTCGCAACTGATTTACCGGGTGGTCGAGGACCTCGGCAAGCCGCGCAGGGTGTGCCTCGCCGACCTGATCTCCGGCAAGTCGAAGTTCCACAACGTCTTCCATTACCCGACGAAGACGTGGGGCGACGTCGGCGTGATCGCCTGGCTCGTCGACGCAGCGGCGATCATCAGCCAGAAGGCGTTGCTGAAGTGCTCGTACGCGCCGTACGCGCGGATCATGAAGAAGATCTGCTGGGAGGAGTCGTTCCACATCCTCCACGGCCGCGACGTCGTGCTGACGATGATGCTCGGCACCGACGAGCAGCGCGAGCTCGTCCAGGAGGCGCTCAACCGCTGGTGGGGCCCGCTGATGCAGTTCCACGGGAACCCGATCGCGAAGGACGACGACCCGATGTACCACTGGCGGATCAAGTCGCAGGGGAACGAGGAGGCCCGCCAGCAGTTCCTCGACGGCTACGTACCCCAGATCTGGGAGCTCGGCCTGACGGTTCCGGACCCGAAGCTCCGGAAGCGAGACGACGGTGTCTGGGAGTACACCGAGCCCGATTGGGACGAGCTCAAGCACGTCGTCACCGGGCACGGGCCGAAGACGGCGGAACGCCTCGAGCTGCGCCGGACGACGCGCAAGGAGACGGAGTGGGTGCGTCGGGCCGTGCTCGCCGAGGCCGCTTGATTTACGAGGTCTTTCGGCAAGAGCGGAAGGGCCAGGCGTTCGCGCACGCGGGATCCGTGGAGGCCCCGAACGACGAGTTCGCCGACTGGTACGCGCGCGAGCAATACGGGCGCCGCGGCGAGTCGGTCGCCCTCTGGGTCGTCCCGCGCGCGGCGGTGCACGAGATCGGCGACTTCGTCGACGAGCTCGAGCGCAACTACCATCGAGTCGACGGCTACCCGTTGAAGGAGAAGCTCAAGGAGGCACGTGAGCGAGCGGGCACAGCTGCTCCTGCCGATCGCTGACGACGAGCTTTGCCGCGAAAAGTGCGGTTCGCTTACGGGTCGGACTTTTCGCGGATCCTTGTTTCTGCGATGACTGAGCGCTCTGATCTTTTGCTACCGATCGCTGACGACGAGCTCGTCCTCGGCTGGCGGAACTCCGAGTGGACGGGGATCGCTCCCTTCCTCGAGGAGGACGTCGCCTTCTCGTCGATCGCCCAGAACGAGATCGGGCACGCGCGGGCGCTGTACGAGCTCGCGGCGAGAGAGCTCGGGACGACGGCTGACGAGCTCGCCTTCGACCGCAAGCCGGAGGAGTACCGCTGCTCCGAGCTGGTTCAGCTTCGCCTCGTCCCGGATTGGGGGCGGACGATCGCCCGCCACTACCTGTACGAGAAGGCAGACCAGGCCCGGATCGCCGCCCTGAAGGAAGCCGACGATTCCGAGGTCGCCGGCCTCGCCGCCAAGATCGACCGCGAGGAGGCCTACCACCGAATGCACGCCGAGATGTGGTTCGACCGGCTGAAGGACGAGCGGCAGTTCACCGCTGCGCTCGAAGAGCTGGAGCCTCTCGTCGACCGGCGAGCGGAGCCGACCCAGGAGTTCGGCCAGCTCTGGGAGGAGATGACGATGGTGCGTCGTTCGGTCGCGGGTGCGACATGGTGAGAGCGTAGTGGCGTCGTCAGGCGAATCGACCGGTCAGTTCAGACGGATCCCGGGCGGAGCCCGGCATCCTGAAGGCGGCATCGCAAGCGATGCCTTGACGACTGAACAGGTCTGGGACGCGCTGGCGGAGATTCCGGATCCCGAGATCCCGCCGATCTCGATCGTCGATCTCGGCGTCGTCCGTGACGTTCGCGTCCGGGACGGCCATGTGCGTGTGGACTTCACGCCGACGTTCCTCGGCTGCCCCGCGCTCGAGGTGATGCGCGATGCGATGGCGGCGAAGATCGCCGAGCTCGGCGCGGAGCCCGAGATCCGGGTGATCACGGACGACTCCTGGTCGACCGACCGGATCACTCCCGAGGGACGCGAGAAGCTGCGCGCCTCGGGGTTCGCGCCGCCGGCGCCCCGCGAGGCGGCCGGGCCCACGCTCGTCCAGCTCCAGCGCGGTTTCCGCTGCCCCTACTGCGGCTCGACCGACACGAGGCTCGAAAACATCTTCGGTCCGACCCCTTGCCGCTCGGTCCGCTATTGCAACTCGTGCCGGCAGCCTTTCGAGCAGTTCAAGACCATCTAGCTCGCGCAGCGCTCCTCATGCTGCTCGCGCTCGGCGCGGTCGGCTGCTCCGGGCACGGGTCGCTCGAGCCGCTCGGGCGAGAGTCTCAGCTCTTCGTCGTCTCCTCCGACGGCGAGCGGCTCGTTCGCATCCCGCGGCCGGAAGGCTCACAGCACTCGCCGGCCTGGTCACCGGACGGATCGTTGCTCGCCTTTGTGACCTCTCAATCGGTGGGGAACGACTTCATGGGCACGCTCGAGGTCATTCGGCCGGACGGCAGCGGTCGCCGCGTCCTTCTTCGTCGTCCCGACATCAACGGTGCGGAGATCGCTTGGTCGCCGGCCGGCCGTCGGCTCGCCGTGACGACCTCCGTCGAGGAGCCTCTGAAGGCCGGGATCGCCATCCTCGACGTGAGGACGCGGAGACTCGCGCGCGTGGCGTCGTTCACACCCACGGCCGTTGTCCCATTCGGATCTGCCTGGTCAGCGGATGGGTCCGCACTCACGTACGCGCGCACGTTCGGCACCGGTCCGCCAGAGGCGCCGCCGCGATCGCCGCCGGGCTCGCCGGGAATCATCCCGGGGAGGTACAAGATCGTCGTCTTGGACCTCGCACCCCGTCGGACTCGCCGCGTGACGAGAGGTCACGGTGACGAGTGGGATCCGCGGTGGTCGCCGCAAGGAGGGATTCTCTTTGTCAGGAAGGTGGCCGAAGGCCGAGTCGGGCTGTTCGTGACATCGGCGCGTGGACGAGTGGTACGACGGCTCGTCGGTGGGCTGATCGACGTCAGGGCGCGGTGGTCGCCGGACGGGCGTCGCATTGCCTTTGCCGGCGTGCTGGCTCAGGGCGACCGCGACTACCAACTCTCCATCCTCGACGTGAGAAGGGGTCGACTTCAGACGCTCGCGACCCGCGTCCAGACCGTGCGTCCGTCGTGGTCACCCGACGGGCGATCGATCCTGTTCGCAGGGGAGTCGGGAATCGAGATCGTGTCGGCCCAAGGCGGCGCGAGCCGGATCGTCCAACGCGTCCCGGACGCGCAGATCGACGAGCTCTCGTGGTCGCCCGATGGCCACTGGATCGCCTTCACCGCAAGCCGGCCGCCGAGCGACTGAGAAGCGCGCCTCGCCGCTCGAGGCGCGCCTCTCAGGCGGCGGACGCCGCGGGGGTGAAGCCCGCCGGGGGAGCCGCGGGCTCGTCAGGAGGAACTGCGGCGTCCACGACCAGCTCCCCGAGGTCGTCGGGGAGACATGCCTTGAACACGTAGCCGATCGCTCCTGCCGCGCGCGCCGTGACGAGAGCGCTCGCCGCGGTCGACGAGCTCACGATCAACACGCGCACGCCAGGAAGCTTGGAGACGATGCGACGTGTAGCCTCGATGCCGTCCATCACGGGCATCTCGAGATCCATCAGGACGACGTCCGGTCGCAGGGCGATCGCCTGCTCGATCGCCTCGAGACCGTGCGCCGCGCTACCCACCACCTCGATCCCCTCGTGGAGCCCGAACATCGCCGTCAGCGCGTCGACCCAGAGCTGCTGGTCGTCCACGATGAGGACGCGGATCGGGTTCTCGTCTCGAGAATGCGGCGAGCGAGTCACGGCGGCTCTCCTTGGGTGAGGGGTCTGGCAGCCAAGAGCGCCGGCCGGCCGGAAACTTGCCGGTGGAGCCAAAGATCCCTCGAACGAGGTAGGCCGTACGGCCTAGCGTCGACGACACTTCGAGTGTGGCTGCGGTACCGGAACACGGTCGCGCGAACGGCTCCGTCGCTCCCGTTTCACCCGAAGCGCTCCACGCCGCGCGACTCTATGAACGCTACGCGCCGCGCGTGTTCGGCCTCTGCCTCGCGCGGCTCGGAAACCGCTCGGAGGCTGAAGACGCCGTCCAGACGACGTTTCTCCAGGCACTGGCCAGCCTGCGCCGAGGGACGAGGCCGGTCGCCGAAGCCGGCTGGCTGCTGAAGATCGCCCAGAACGTCTGCATCGCCCGCTGGAGAGAGCGCGGCCGGAGGCATGCCGCCGAGGTGCCGCGCGAGCCGCGACTGCTCGAGCAGCTTGCCCAGAGCCGGGATGGAGACGAGCTCGAGCCGCAACGGCTCACCGAAGCCGTCGCGTGCCTGCCGGAGCAGCAACGGCGGGCGATCCTGCTTCGCGAGTGGCAGGGCCTTTCCTATCGCGAGGTCGCGGACGAGCTCGGCGTGAGCGTCGCGGCGGTCGAGACGATGATCTTTCGCGCGCGCCGCAGGCTGGCCGATTCGCTGCGCGAGCGCCACCCGAGGCTGGAGCGGGGCTCCGGCATCGGCTCGCTCGTCGCATGGCTGAAATCTCTCGCCGGAGGCGGTGTAGCAGCCGGGAAGCTCGCCGCCGCGACGACGGTGGCCGGCGTGCTGGTCGCCGGCGGCGGCATCGCCATCGACTCCGGCCGGAAGCCCGATCGGCCTGCCGCCGCCCCTGCGTCGACGGCGGTTGTCAACGCCCCGGCGGCGAAACTGGCGCGGCCAACCGCGAGCGCGTCACCGACGACCGCCCCCGCCCCGAGGAAGAGCATGCGCCCCTCCCGCCGGGCGCACGCGTACATCGGCGGCGCCGCTCCGGTCGAGAGGCGTCCCGATCGGGGCGACGCGACCGCGCCGGCGACCGGGTCTCCGCCCGCGTCGCCCCCGTCGAGCCCAACTCCCGTGGCCCCCGAAAAGCCCGCCACTGCGATCGGCGTCCCGACGACGAGCGCGCCGCTCCCCGATACGACGTCCGAGCTCCCCGGCATCGGCCTGCCCGACCTTCCGCCTGCGCCGACGCTGACGCCGCCGCAGCTTCCGTCGCCTCCGGCCCTGCCCGCGACGCCGTCCGTACCGCTTCCGTGAAGAACGTAAGCTTCCGAGCCGTGCGGGTCGTCCCACTTCTTGTGATCCTTTTGCTCCTTGCCGCCGGATGCGGCGGGAAGGGCGGCGGGGGTGGCAGCGGGGGCGGCGCCCGTCTGTCGACGAGCGACTTCCGGTCGAAGGCCGACGGGATCTGCCAGAACTACGAGCGTCAGATCGCCAACGCGACCAGGAACAGCGGAACCGGCCCCGGCCAGATTGCGGACACGATCGACAAGGTGATTCCCCTGATCGAGAAGGGCCAGGGGGAGCTACGCGACCTCAGGCCGCCGTCCGAGCTCGAGGACAAGTACAAGAACTGGCTTGACCAGGGAGACGAGCAGGTCGCGGAGGCGAAGAAGCTGCGAGACGCGGCCCGCAAGAACGACTCAAAGGGATTCCGGTCCGCCCTCGGGCGGCTTCAGTCGCTCGAGAAAAGTCAGGACACGATCGGACAGAAAGACCTCGGGCTCAAGACCTGCGCCCGCAGCGGCTAGCGCCTACTCCTACTCCTCCACCTTGACGTCGAAGTTCGGGTACCGCTGTGTCAGCAGCAACAGGTAGCCGTACGTCTGCGTCTCATAGCGAAGCGCGAAGGCCCCGAAGTTGCGGAGCCCCTGGGGAACCCGTCCGATCACGAGGGCGATGAACCAGCTGAAGATCGCAAGCAGCTGCGAGAGGTTGTCGAGGATGTTCGTAACGAACAGGGCCGGAATGGCGAGGATGAAGCGGAAGAACACCGTGAGACGGCTCTGCCGCTCCGGCGGGTCGATCTCGAGATCGATCGGGTAACCGGCTTTCCCTCCGAAGGAAGGAAACGGATCGGCGATCAGGAGGATGTACGCCCGGACATGGGTGGCGTAGCGGAGGAACGACGCCATGAACGTGTGCAGACCGTCGGGAACGCGTCCCATGAACAGCGCGGCGAACCAGGCGACGATCCAGGCGAGAAAGGTGATCACTGCCCAGATGAGCATCCAGATCAGTTGCGGGATCGCGAGGAGCAGCCGGAAGAACACCGTCAGGCGGTTCCGGCGCAGATCGTCGGTGACCTGGAGGCGAATCGGATGCGGAGGCGAGGGGGTTACTGCGGGGGCTTCTTCCATCGACGCGATCCTAACGCCCTTCGAACTTCGGGTCGCGCTTCTCGAGAAAGGCGGCGACCCCTTCGGCGAAGTCCACCGTCTCGACCGCGGCGGCCTGGAGCTGCGCTTCGCGCTCGAGCTGGCGCTCGAGCGTCGAGGTCTCGGAGTGATCGATCAGCCGCTTCGTCATTCCGATCGCCGCGGTCGGAAGCGCCGCGAGCTCCTTCGCCACCTCGCAGGCGCGCGGCATCAGGGCGTCCGGTTCTACGACCTCGGAGACGAGGCCCCACGCGTGCGCCTCGGCCGCTGAGAGGCGCCGGCCGGAGCAGAGCCATTCGAACGCCCGCGCGGACCCGATCAGCCGCGGCACGAGATACGTCCCGCCCGAGTCGGGAACGAGCCCGATGTTGACGAACGCGGGCACGAACATCGCGCCGTCGGCGGCGATGCGCATGTCGCAGGCGCAGGCGAGCGAGAGGCCCGCTCCGGCGGCAGCCCCGTTCACGGCCGCGATCACCGGCTTCTCGAGCGCGCGGAGGCCGAGGATCGTCCGGTGATAGCCGCCGCGCAGCCGCTCGCCGATGTTCCCGGCCGACTCGCGGAACTCCGTCAGGTCTTGCCCGACGCAGAAACCGCGGCCCTCGCCGGTCAGGATGACCGCGCGCACCTCGTCTCCGCGGGCTTCCTTGAACGCCTCCCAGAGGGCTTCGTGCATGGCGCGGTTGAACGCGTTGAGCACGTCCGGACGGTTCAGCCGGATCGTCAGGACGGCGCCGTCGCGGCTGGTCTCGACTTCGGCCACGCCGTAGACCCTAACGCCGTTGCTAGCTTCAGCAGCATGTCGGAACCCACGTTCATCGACGCCGTTCTCAGGAGCGACGAGCCCGACGACACCGAGGCGCTCGACGCCTATTCCGCCGCCGTCACCGCCGTCGCGGAACGGCTCGCGCCGTCGGTCGCCAACCTGCGCGTCAGGCGCCGGGTGCGCGGCGGCCGTGTCCTCGACGGAGGGGGGAGCGCCGTCGTGATCACGCCGGACGGCTTCATGCTCACGTCCGCGCACGTGGTCGCCCGAACGGACGGCGGACGAGCCTCGTTCGTCGACGGCCGAGAGGTCGAGTTCGCGGTGGTCGGCTCGGATGCGCTCTCCGACCTGGCCGTGCTCCGTGCGGACGCGCGCGACGTCACCGCTGCGGAGCTCGGCGACGCCGAGCGCCTTCGCGTCGGCCAGCTGGTCGTCGCGATCGGGAATCCGAACGGCTTCGGCGGCTCGGTGACGGCCGGCGTCGTGTCGGCACTCGGACGATCGCTTCCAACGCGCTCGGGCTCGGCGGTGCGCGTGGTCGACAACGTGATCCAGACCGACGCGGCGCTCAACCCGGGCAACTCGGGCGGCGCGCTCGCGGACGGGCGCGGCAGGGTCGTCGGCATCAACACGGCCGTCGCCGGGGTCGGCCTCGGCCTCGCGGTGCCGATCAATGCGGCCACCCGCAAGATCGTCGCCGTGCTGATGACGGACGGGCGCTTCCGGCGGGCATTTCTCGGCGTCACCGGCGGAACAAGACCCCTCCCGCCCCGACTCGCGCGCCAGCTCGGCCGCGCGGCGGGATTCGAGGTCGTCGAGATCGTCGACGGTACCCCGGCCGCCCGGGCGGGACTGCGGGCCGAAGACGTGATCGTCGCGCTCGACAGCGTTGCGATCGAGAAGGTGGACGACCTTCAGCGGCTGATGGTCGGCGATGTGATCGGGACCCCGGTCACGCTCGCCGTCGTACGAGAAGGCGAGCTGTTGGAACTGCCGCTCGTACCCGACGAACTCGTCGAATAACAGCCACCCGAAAAGGGAAGATAGAAGTGATGAAGCGTCGCTGGATCAGCGTCCTCGCCGCCACCGCCGCGGCCGTGCTCGGCTCCGGCGCGACCGCCCTCTACGCATACGACGCGTCGCGCTCGGACGTCGTCGCGAAGGGCGTCACGGTGGCAGGTGTCGACGTCGGCGGTCTCTCCGCCGGCGCAGCGCGCGACACCCTGCGTCGCGCGCTCGCGGGGAGGCTCCAGCGCCGTGTCGTCCTCCGCTTCAAGAACCGCCGGTTCGTGCTCTCGGCTCAGGAGGCCAGGATCCGCGTCGACGCCGGCGCGATGGTCCGCCAGGCGCTCGCCAAGAGCCGGGAGGGGTTCTTCGTCGGCCGGGCCGTACGCGCGCTCGCGGGCGGCAAGGTTCAGGCGCGCCTGCCGGCCCGGGTTCGCTACTCGTCCTATGCCGTCCGCGCGCTGGTTCACCGGGTCACCAATGCGATCAACCGGCCGCCGAGGGACGCTCAGGTGACGCCGTCCTCGGCGGCCGTGGCCGTTCGCCCGTCGCGCGACGGTGTCACCGTTCGAGCGGTTCGGCTGCGCTGGGCGATCGCGCGAGCGCTCTTCGATCCTGTCGGCCCCCGCGTCGTCAGGGTTCCGACCAAGACCACGAAGCCGCGCGTGACGACCGACCGCCTCGCACGCAAGTACCCGTTCTACATCACGATCGACCGTGGCCACTTCAAGCTGCGGCTCTTCCGGCACTTGAAGCTTGCGAAGACGTACCCGATCGCCGTGGGCCAGATCGGGCTCGAGACTCCGGCGGGCCTCTACCACGTCCAGAACAAGGCGATCAATCCGGCATGGCACGTGCCCCTCTCAGCGTGGGCAGGCTCGCTCGCAGGCGCCGTGATCCCGGGCGGGACGGCCGAGAACCCGCTGAAGGCGCGCTGGCTCGGAATCTACGACGGAGCGGGGATTCACGGCACCGACGCGACGTACTCGCTCGGCCACGCCGCTTCGCACGGCTGCATCCGCATGGCGATCCCCGACGTGATCGAGCTGTACAGCCTCGTCCCGGTCCGGACGCCCGTCTACGTCGACTAGCTCTAAAGCGGGCCGGCGGGCGTCGTGTGCGCCTCGTGCTCGGCGATCTCGACCGCGACCTGAACGGCGATCACCGCCGCGAGCAAGGCCGTGAGCGCGACCGGCGAGGAGACGAATGCCGCCGCAGCCAGTACGGCCAGCCCGGACCCCGCCCGGAGCCAGAGGTCGGGATCCCAGACCGAGCGGGCGCCGGCGACCTGGATCGCGGCCATCGCGAGCAGCGTCAGGGCGAGACCGACGCCGACGATCCACCGCGCCGAGGCCGAGAGCGAGCCCTGGGGCGTCTCGAGGATCGCCACCTTCATTCCGACGCCGAACGCGGCGATCCCCAGGACGAGCGGAAAGTGACCGAACACGTACCAGAGGCCGGCGAGGCCGCGGCTCAGCAGCGAGGTGTCGAGGAAGTCGAAGTGAATCCACCAGAGCCCCGCCGCGGCCACGAAGCCAAGCGCAGCCACGAAGGCTGCCTCCGCCTCCCAGGTCGTCTTCGTCGTTCCGAGCACGACCGCGAGCACGGCCTCCCCGAGCACGATGATCGTGAACAGCCCGAAGCGCTCCGGGATGTGCGACGGGTGCACGGGCACGCCGCTGATCGCCCTCCAGCCGAAGAGCGGAGCGGAAAGCTCGACGGCCAGCGCGACGCCCCAGACGACGTAACGCTCGGGCGAGTCGAGGAAAGCCGAAACGATCCAGAGCGCAAGCCCGCCCGAGAACATCGCGAGGTAGATGGTCGTCAGGCGACGCGTCTCGATGACGTGGCGCCGCGCGCGGCCGTAGAGAACGAGCAGGACCGAGCGCTGGAGGGCGTACGAGGCGACGAAGGCGCTCCAGCCGTCGTCGAACGCGTCGCGAACGTTGACCGACATCGCCGCGACGGCGAGCATCCCTGCGAGCGTCAACAGCCGGTAGACGAGGTCGTCGGTATCGAACCGGTCGGCGTAGAAGGTGAAGCCCATCCACGCCCACCAGACCGGGATGAAGAGCGCGACATAGCGAAGAAAGCCGGCGAACGACGGATCGTCGCTCAGGTTCTGGCCGAGCTGCGCGACGGCGACGACGAAGACAAGGTCGAAGAAGAGCTCCAGCCAGGTCGCGCGGCGCTCCTCCTCCTCGTCTTCGATCGTGCGGAGGCGCGGTGGCTCGAGAAACCGCTCGCGCGTTGCCATCGTGCCCGAAGACGCTACGCGCCGGGCCGGCGTTCCGTCTTCCGTTAGCGACCCTTGAAGTCGGGCTTGCGCTTTTCCGTGAAGGCGGTCAAGCCCTCGCGGGCGTCGTCCGAGGCGAAGGCGAGATAGAGCGCGCGGCGCTCGGCCTCCAATCCCGCGCCGAGCGTCGTCTCGAACGCGCGGTTCACCGACTCCTTGGCCAGCCGCGTCGCAACCGGTCCCTTCGACGCGATCTCCTGCGCGAGGCGCTTGGCTTCCTCCAGCCACGCCTCCCTGGAGACGACACGCGCGACGAGCCCGGCTTCGAGCGCCTCCTGCGCAGAGAGGAGGCGGCCGCTCAGGATCACGTCCATCGCCACAGCCTTGCCGACCGCGCGCGTCAGCCGCTGCGTCCCCCCGGCACCGGGAATGATCCCGAGCGACGTCTCCGGCTGGCCGAACTGCGCCGTCTCCGCGGCGACGATCAGGTCGCACGACATCGCGAGCTCGCAACCCCCGCCGAGGCAGAAACCCGAGACCGCCGCCACGAGCGGCTTCCAGAGGGCGCGGATCGCATCCCAGCGCTCGACGCGCCGCTGGTAGTAGAGGTCGATCGCAGACGAGCGGGCCAGCTCGCCGATGTCGGCGCCGGCCGCGAAGGCGCGCTCCGACCCGCCGAGCACGATGCAGCGGATCTCGTCGTCGCGGTCGAGCTCCTGCAGCGCGCCGACGAGCTCGTCCATCAACTCGTCCGAGAGGGCATTCAGCTGCTGGGGACGGTTGAGCAGAACGACCGCGATCGGCGCCTCGCGCTCGACGACGACCAGATCCGTCATTTCTCCTTCTCGAGGAAGCGCTCGATCGCGGCGCGCGGCTCGTCCGTCGCCATCGAGATCGCCAGCCAGTCGCGCGCGTGGTTGATCGTCTCGTGCCAGGCGAAGTCCTTCCAGAAATTCAGGTGCTGCTTCGCGTAGCGCGTCGTCTGCGGCAGCTTGCGCTCGAGATTCGCCACGACGCCGTCGAGCTTCGAGTCGAGCTCGGCCGCCGGAACGGCCCAGTTGACTAGCCCCCACTCGGCGGCCTTCGTGGCCGGAATCTCCTCGCACATGAGCACAATCTCGCGCGCGCGCCGGTCGCCGACGAAGATCGTCAGCCACTGCGTCGCCCCGCCCGCCGGCACGGAGCCGTGCTCGGGCCCGACGTGCCGGATGTAGGCGTCGTCCACCATCACCGCCAGATCGCAGGCCATCTGCAGCTCGTTGCCGCCGCCGACGCAGACCCCGTTGATCCGGGCCACCGTCGGCTTGCCGATCTCGCGCAGCCGGTCGTGCGCGTCCTTGAACGCACCGAACCACTTCCAGTACTCGTTGGGCTTGCCGAGGTAGTCGTCGGCCCACGACTTGAGGTCGGCGCCCACGCAGAAGGCCCGGCCGGCGCCCGTGAGTACGACGACCCTGATCTCGTCATCCCACGAAGCGTCCTCCGCCGCCCGGGCCAGCTCGCGCAGCATCTGGAAGTCGAACGCGTTCAGCCGCTCGGGACGGTTGAGCGTGATCGTGGCGCGCGGCGGCGCCTTCTCGTAGACGATCCGCTCGAAGCCGAGCGCGGACGGCGCGACGGGCTGTGGACGGCTCGGCTCCGGCACGGCGCGAGCCTAATTGCTTATCGTGGAAGCCGTGTCCCGGAGGGCGAAGGTCTGGATCGCCCTCTGGACCGTCTACATCATCTGGGGCTCGACCTACCTCGGGATCGAGCTTACGGTCGAAACGGTCCCGCCCGTCTTTGCGGTCGCGGTCCGGTTCGTGATCGCGGGCTCGGCGATGGCGGCTTGGGTCGCGTGGCGTCGCGGTGCGCGGCAGCTCCTGGTGAACCGCCGGGAGCTTGCGGGCGCGATCTTGGTCGGGTTGCTCCTGCCGGGTGCGAATGCGGTCCTGTTCATCGCCGAACAGGATGTGCCGACCGGGCTTTCCTCCCTGATCATCGCTGCCGTCCCCTTGTGGGTGGTCGTGCTGCGCCTGGCCTTGCGGGAACGGCCCGACCTGCTCGCGCTCGGCGGCGTCGTGCTCGGGTTCCTCGGAGTCGCGGTCCTCGTTCGGCCCGGCGGTCACGGCGCGACCCTCGGCGGGCTGCTGCTCGTCGTCCTGTCCTCGGTGATGTGGGCGGTCGGGTCGTTCGTCTCCGCGCGGGTGCCGATGCCGCGCGACGCCTTCGCGGCGACGACGCTGGAGATGCTCGCCGGAGGCATCGCCCTGCTTCCGGTCGGACTGCTCGCGTACTCGCCGGCGGAACTCGACCCGGCCGGCTACTCGGCGCGCTCGATCTTCGGCTTCTGGTACCTCGTGGTCTTCGGATCGCTGATCGGCTACACGGCGTACGCGTGGCTGCTCGCGAACGCGCCGATCGGCCAAGTCTCGACGTACGCGTACGTGAATCCCGTCGTCGCGATCGCTTTGGGCGCCGTCGTCCTCGACGAGTCGATCACGTGGCGCATCGTGGCCGGCGCCGTCGTCATCCTGGCCTCCGTCGCGCTCGTCGTGAGGCGGGAGAGTCCGCGCGAGATCGCGGCTGAAGGGGAATCCCTCGCGGGTGCGGCCGCGCCGCCCGCTGCTGCCGACCGGACGAGTGCCTAGGGTGGCGGCATGTCTGCGTCCACCGCGAGTGCGGTCGCGATGACGGCCGCAGGCGGCATCGCCGGCGCCGTGCAGGTTGCGGTCATGGGCAAGCTCGGCGAGCGCGTCGGCACGTTCGAGGCCTGGGCCTTTGCGACGGCGTTCACGGGTTTGATCGCAGTCGTCGTCCTGATCGCAGTCCGGCAGAGCCTCGGCGGCTACACGGCCGCTCTTCGCGAGCCGCCATGGCTGTGGATCGGCGGGCTGATGGGCGCCATCATCGTCTTGGCGATCACGATCGCGGCCCCGCGGATCGGCGCGACCGCGACGATCGGCATCGTCACCGGCGGCAATCTGGCCACCGGCGTAGCGATCGACCGCTTCGGCCTCTTCGGTCTCGAGCGGATCGGCTTGACCTGGTGGCGCGTGGTTGGCGTCGCGCTGCTCGTGGTGGGCGCGGCGCTCGTGCTCCGCAAGTAACGGGAACCGGCCGCGGCGGTGCGACGTAGTAGGAGCGATGATCGCCTACCTACTCCCACCGTTGCTCATCCCGGCCGCGCTGGCCGCCGCTGTCGCAGGCGCATACGCCGCCCAGGTGCGCCGGCCTCGCCGGTTCTGACGGCGACGAGCACGCCGACCCCGACGAGCGGCGCCACGGCGGCGACGGCGAAGGCCGTGCGCCACGTCGTCGCCGACACGAGCGCCGCGAAAAGCGGCGGAACGACCGCGGCGGTGAAGGAGAGGATCGTCTGCTGAAACCCGATCGCGGCGCCGCTGCGGTCGCGTCCGGCGAGCTCAGCGGCGGCCGTGAACGAGAGGCCGTTCCAGCTCATCGTCACCGTCCCCGCCACGATGAAGGCGCCGACCACCAGCGCGACGGGAGCCCCGAGCACGGCGGCCGTCAACCCCAGCGTTCCGAATGCGGCGAGACCGACCAGCCGCAGCGGCGCGATCCGGTCTCGGAGGACGTCGCTCCAGCGTCCAAGGCCGATCCGCAGCACGACGGCGAACACCTGGATGACCGCGAGCACGAGCGCAGCCTGCTGCGTCGAGAACCCCCGCTCGTCATGGAAGTAGAGGACGAGGAAGCCGGTCACCGCGAGCTGGGCGACGAGGTACAGCCCGCCCGAGGCGCCGATCGCCCAGAGGCGGCCGTCGCGCAGGATCTGCGGCGCCTCGGAGGCGCCGCTCTCGCCGGGAACGTCGCGCACGACCAGGGCGCCGGCCACCGCGCCGGCGAGCGTGATCCCAGCCAGGAACAGGAACGCCGCCTCGAGCCCGCCCGCGCGCTCGATCGCGGGCAGCGCGAGAGCGGCGATCGCCGTTCCGAGCGGGGTGGAGGCCTGGCGGATCCCGAGCGCGAATCCCCGTTCTTCGGCACCGAACCACGACATCACGGCGCGCCCGCTGGCGGAGTTGACGCTGGCTCCCGCTCCGCCCGCGAGCCCGAGCAGGACGACGAGCGTAGGGAAGTCGGAGGTGAACGCGATCGGAACGGCAAGGCCTCCGGACAGGCCGAGGCCCACGGCGAGCACTCGGCGCTCGCCCAGCCTGTCGGCCAGCAGGCCCCACGGCAGGAGCGTGGCGATCGGGCCGATCCACGGCGCCGCGATCACCACGCCGACCTGCGTCAGCGTGAGCCCGAGATCGTCCCGGAGCGCGGGCGCCAGCACCGCCGGCGCGATCAGCAGGGCCAGGTACGCCGCCTGACCCCCGGTTCCGGCGGCGAGGATCGCCCACCGGTACCGCGCTGCCGCTACAGGCCGAACGGGTTGAACGGCTTCGGGCTGGTCGAGACGAGCACGCTCTTGGTCTCCAGGTAGAGCTCGAGCGTCTCGAGCCCGAGCTCACGGCCGAAGCCGGATTGCTTGTAGCCGCCGAACGGGATCCCGGGGAACGCCGTGTACGGCATGTTGATTCCCACCGTCCCGGCCTTGATTCGCCTGGCGAGCCGGTGCCCGCGCGCGGGATCGCCGGTCCAGACGGTCGCCATCAGCCCGTAGCGGACGTCGTTCGCGATCTTGATCGCGTCCTTCTCGTCCTCGAACGGGATCACCGTCACGACCGGCCCGAAGATCTCCTCCTGCGCGACCGCCATCCGGTTGTCGACCTTTGCGAGGACGGTGGGCGGGTAGAAGGCTCCTTTCCCCTCGGGCGGCGTGCCGCCGACGACGACCTCCGCGCCTTCCTCGCGACCCGTCTCGACGAAGCCGTGGACCTTGTCCCGATGCTCGGCCGAGATGAGCGAGCCCACCTGCGTCTCGGCGTCGAGGGGATCGCCGACCTTGAGCTGTCGCGCTCCTTCCGAGAAGCGGTTCACGAACTCGTCGTACAGTGGCTGCTCGACCAGCACGCGCGAGCGCGCCTCGCAGCTCTGGCCCGCCGAGTAGTAGATCGACCAGACAGAGCTCGGGATCGCGTCGTCGAGATTCGCGTCGGCGAAGACGAGGTTCGGGCTTTTGCCCCCGAGCTCGAGCGTGATCCGCTTGATCGGATCGGAGGCGAGGCGCATGATCTCGCTCCCCGTCGCCGTCGAGCCGGTGAAGGCGATCTTGTCGACGCCGGGATGGCGGACCAGATGCGCGCCCACGGTCGGCCCGGGACCCGGGACGATGTTGATCGTCCCCGCCGGGAAGCCGACCTCGCCCGCGAGCTCGGCCATCCGCAGCGCCGTCAGGGGTGTCGCAGAGTCCGGCTTCAGGACAACCGTGCAGCCGGCCGCGAGCGCGGGCGCGAGCTTCCACGTCGTCATCATCAGCGGGTAGTTCCAGGGCACGATCTGACCGGCGACGCCCACGGGCTCCTTCAGCGAGTAGAAGAGCAGCGAGCCGCCGATCGGATTCGAGCGGCCGGCGATCGACGCGATCGCGGAGGCATAGAAGCGGAAGTTCTCGACCGCCTGCGCGAGCTCGGCCTTGACCGACGAGATCGCTTTGCCAACGTTGCGGGCTTCGAGCTCCGCGAGCTCCTTGCGGTTCGCCTGGATCGCGTCGGCCAGGGCGTGCAGCAAGCGCGAGCGCTCGGTCGGGGCCGCCTTGCCCCAGTCGCCTGCGAGAGCCGACTGCGCGGCCTCGACGGCTCGGTCGACGTCCTCTTCGTTGGCGACGGCGACGTCGGCGAGCGGCTCGCCTGTCGCCGGCTCGGTCAGCTCTCGCGTCTCGCCGCTCGCCGGCTCAGCGCCTTCGCCGTTGATGAACAGGCCGTACTCGCGCTCCGTGGCAACCGCCATTGGGACTGGAAGATATCGAGGGTTTCCGGTCCACCGCTGGGGGTAGATCCTTTCCATGGCCGAAACGGTCGAAGTCCAAGCTGCGCGAATTCCCGATCGCGATCGGCTGCTACAGGAGCTTCGGGACAGCGGGCTCGAGGCCAGTCCCGTCGACGAGGTCTGCATCGAGGTTCCCTGCGGGAACGACCGCGAGGGAGCCTGCGACGACCTCCTCGCGCACGCCGAGAACCTGATCATGTCGATCGGCGCGCCCTTCGTCCCGATCAAGCACGACAGCACGATCTACATCCGGCCGCCGCTGTCCTAGAGCGCGTCGACCGGTCATTGCAGACGGAGCCGCGGGCAAAGCCCGCGCTCCTGAAGTCGGCGCCGCAAGCGGCGCCTCTGTTCGGCCGCCTGTCCTAGCGCACCAAGCGCGAGGTCGCGGCAATGGCGAGCAGCACCGCCAGCCCGACGTAGGCGGCGAGCTCATAACCCGGTCCAGGGGGCAGTCCAGCCCACGACGGGCTGCGTCTGCGCCTGACGAACCGCGGCACGCCGATCGCGAGCAGCACGGCCGCGAGCACGAATTCAATAATCGCGACGATCAGCGCTCGCCGTTCATTCCGATCGCTCGAAGAGAGCCGCTTGACCTTGGCCGACGCCGACGCAGAGAGTCGCGAGCCCGTAGCGGCCCCCGCGGCGGCGCAGCTCGTGCAGCAGCGTCACGACCAAGCGCGCGCCGCTCATCCCGAGCGGATGGCCAATCGCGATCGCGCCGCCGTTGACGTTGACCTTGTCCGGGTCGAGGCCGAGCTCGCGGATCACGACCAGGCTCTGGGAGGCAAAGGCCTCGTTCAGCTCGACCAGGTCGAGATCGCCGACCTCGATTCCCGCCCGCGAGAGGACCTTCTTCACGGCGGGAATCGGGCCGATGCCCATCACGCGGGGATCGACGCCGGCAACCGCGGTCGCGACGAAGGCGCCGAGCGGCTCGACACCGAGCTCCGTCGCCTTCTCCTCGGAGGCGATTACCAGCGCCGCGGCTCCGTCGTTGATCCCGCTGGAGTTGCCGGCCGTGACGGTGCCGCTATCGCGAAAGGCCGGCTGGAGCGCGGCGAGCTTCTCCGTCGTCGTGTCAGGGCGGGGATGCTCGTCTCGGTCGACGCCCTCGACCGCGACGATCTCGTCCGAGAAATCGGCCTCGGCCCATCGCCGCTGGGAGCGGAGGGCGAAAGCGTCCTGCTCCTCCCGGGAAACGCCCCAGCGCTCGGCCACGTTCTCGCCGGTCTCGCCCATCGACTCGAGCGGGAACATCTCCTCCAGCAGCGGGTTCGGGAAACGCCAGCCGAGGGTCGTGTCGTAGACCGTCTGGTTCCCGCGCGGAAAGGCGTGCTCGGGCTTGGCGAAGACGAGCGGCGCGCGGCTCATCGACTCGACGCCGCCGGCCACGAACAGCTCCCCGTCGCCTGCGAGCACCGCGTGGCAGGCGGACACGACCGCGGAGAGGCCCGAGGCGCAGAGGCGGTTCACCGTCACGCCGGCAACGGACTCCGGCAGCCCGGCCAGAAGCGCCGCCATCCGCGCGACGTTGCGGTTGTCCTCGCCCGCCTGATTCGCGTTGCCGAGATAGACGTCCTCGATCTGCACCGCCTCGACCCCGGCCCGCTCCACCGCGGCCGAGATCGCGATTGCGGCCAGGTCGTCCGGCCGCACGCCCGACAAAGCGCCGCCGTAGCGCCCCACGGGTGTCCGAACCGCCGAGATGATCACCGGCCGGGCCATCGCCCGGAGGCTAGCTCACGTATTCGACCCGAACGGGCTCGCGGTAGACGCCGAGATCCTCCGCGCGATGCAAGAGCTCCTCGACCGCGCGCCGGCCCTCTTCGCCATAGTCACATGTGAGGTCGTTGACGTACATGGATACGAACCGGTCGGCAAGGGCGGTGTCGAGCCCGCGCCCGAATTCGAGGGCGTAGGCCATCGCGTCGTCGCGGTTGTCGAGGCCTGCCTGGATCGAGTCGCGAAGCACGGCCGAGAGCTCCACCAGGGTCTCGTCGCCGAGGTCGCGTCGCGCAACGTTGACGCCGAGCGGAAGCGGCAATCCGGTCTCGAGCAACCACCACTCGCCGAGGTCGAGGACCTTGTGCAGGCCCTCGGCCTCGTAGGTCAGCTGGCCCTCGTGGATGATCAGTCCCGCGTCGGCGAAGCCCGACTTGACCTCCGAGAGGATCTCGTCGAACGGGAGCTCGCGGTGCTGGAAATCTCCGAGCGCGAGCCGCAGCACCAGGAACGCCGTCGTCAGGCGTCCCGGCACGGCGATCTCGACGTCGCGCAGCCGGGAGATCGAGATCGGCTCGCGCGCCACGACGATTGGTCCGTAGCCCGAGCCCATGCTCGCGCCGTGCGGGAGCAGCAGGTAGTCGTCCTGCACAAGCGGGTAGGCATGCAGCGAGAGGGCCGTCACCTCGAGGCGTTTCTGCTGGGCCCAGCGGTTGAGCGTCTGGATGTCCTGGAGCACGTGCTCGAACACGAAGCCGCGCGTGTCGACTCGCCCGGAGGCGAGTCCCCAGAACATGAATGCGTCGTCGGGATCGGGGCTGTGGCCGAGTCGAATCAGCACCGGCGGGGACGCTAGCACCGAACGGCTTCGGCCAGCTCCACCGGCTCGACCGGTCATTTCAGACGGACGCCTCGGGCAAGCCGGCGCGTCCTGAAGACGGCGCCGCCAAGCGGCGCCTTCGGCCCTACACTGGCCACGTGGCGAAGCCTGCGCTCACCGACGCGATCCAGGATTACCTCAAGGAGCTCTACAAGCTTCAGGAGGACGGCGCCCGCGTCTCGGTGACCGCGCTTGCGCGTCAGCAGGGAGTTTCGGCCGCATCCGCGAGCGCGATGGTGAAGAAGCTCGCGGCGCTCGACCTCGTCGAGCACGCGCCGTACAAGGGCGTCAAGCTGACGCGCGCCGGCGAGCGCGTGGCGATCGAGGTCATCCGCCATCACCGGCTGCTCGAGCTCTACCTCGCCCGCACGCTCGGCGTTCACGTCGACGACGTCCACGACGAGGCCGACCGGCTCGAGCACGTCCTCTCCGAGGAGCTCGAGAGCCGGATCGACAAGGCGCTCGGATTCCCGACGCACGATCCGCACGGGGACCCGATCCCCGGGCCGGACCTGAAGTGGCCTAGCTCGAGCTCTTAGCGCGGCCGAAGAACCAGCGCTCGAGCGGGCCCAGCAGCTCCGCGCGACGGAACGGGCGGATGTGCTCGCCGCGCCCGTCCTGTTCGGAAACACGCTCGTCGTCCTCGAGCGCATCGTTGGCCGCCGCGAGCGCGTCCTCGAGCTCGTAGCCCTCGAAGATGTAGTCGTCCCGGCGCGGCTCGTCCGAGCGGCGGTGCTGCGGGTTGACCGCGCGGCCGACCGCCCAGAGCGCGCCCGGCTTGCGCTCGATCCAGATCACGACCCGCTCGGCCGTTCCGAGGTCGTCGACGCCGTTGATCACGCGCTCGGCGAATCTGCCTTCGGACGACCTACGCCTCACGTGCGCAATCTACAATCGGACGGCCATGGTCAGGATCGCGAGCTTCATTCGTAATCCGTTTTCGTTCCTGTTCGCGCGGTCCACCGGCGAGGAACGGGTGGCCGCCTACGTGATCCGCGAGCACGGCCGCGGACGGTCGCTGCGCGAGATCATGGAGGATCCGTACGTCCGGAACCGCTGCTCGCCGGCAGAGCAGGCGCGCCTGCTCGAGCGGCCCGAGGTCATTCACGCGATCGGGCGCTCCGAGGTCGCCGCGACTCGCGAGCAGCTTTGATCGCGGCGGCTGCGATCGCGACATCCCACGCAGCGATTCCGTTCGACTTGCTGAGGCGTCGCTTGCGATGCCGTTAAGAGGTCGTTCGGGCCTTGCCCGGACGACCGTTTACTTGATCTCGCGGCCCGCGCGACGCTTACGAGCATGGTCGACGGCGATGGCGGCGATCGCCACGTCCCACGCAGCAATCCCGTTCGACTTGAAGAGCACGATGTCGTCGGGCGACTGGCGCCCCGGCACCTCGCCCGCGACGACCTCGTGGAACTCGTGCACCTCGAGCCAGTCGAGCACGCCCCGCGCGACCGGTTCGATCAGGTCTCCGGACTCGCGCTTGGCCTGCTCCAGCGAGTCGCAGCAGACGAACGCGGCCCGCTCGAGCACGACGTTGTCGAGCTCGCGAGCCTTCGGCTCGTTCGCCCCGATCGCGCAGACGAGAGCTCCGGGCTCGAGCCATTCTCCGCGGAGGACCGGATCCTTGGCAGTAGTCGCGGTGACGACGACGTCCGCACCGGCCGCTTCGCGATGGCCGTCCGCCTGCTCGGCGCCCACCTCATGGCAGAACTCCTCCAGGCGTTCTGGCGTCCGGCAGTAGGCGACGACCCGTTCGATGGTCGGAACCGCCTCGCGGATGCACTCGACCTGGCTCCGCGCCTGCCAACCGCAGCCGATGATCCCGAGCGAGGCGGCGCCGTCCTTCGCCAGGTACTTCGCGGCCACGCCGCTCGCCGCACCGGTCCGCAGCTGCCCGAGCTTGTCGGCCTCGATCACGGCGGCGAGCTCCGACTTCGCCGTGTCGAAGACGACCACCACGAACGGCGTCCCGCCCGGCAGCCAGGCGTAGGTCTTGACGCCCGCGAGCTCGAGCCCGGCATCCGTCGCCGCCATCACCGCGAAGACGCCGTCCTCGAGCCGCATCCGTGTGCGCGGCAGGATCTCGACCTCACCTGCGGCCAACCGCCGGAAGCACGACTCAACGGCCTCGAGCGCGTCGGCGGGCGTCAGCAGCGTCGCGACGTCGTCTTCGGTCAGGTACAGCGGCACGACGGCGGCGAGTCTACGACGAGGCCTTTGGGATGAAGCTGATGTTGCCGCTCGTCTCGAGGACGGCCCACTGAATCTGGTCCGCCGACGCGATCTGGCTCTGACGTGCCTCCTCCAGCACCTCTTCGTGCGTGAGCCGCTCGCGATCGAGGTTGCTGTCGATGAAGCGGCCGTCCTGGACGAGCACGATCGGCTCGCCCTCGAGCACGGGCCGTAGGCGAGAGACGCGATAGCTGACGTACGAGACCGTCATCTGGAGCATGGCGATCGTCGCGCCGGCCAGGAGGAGTCCGGTGACCGAGTAGTCGCTTTGGGTCACTCCCTGTTGGACGAGGTCGCCGAGCACGACCAGGAGGATCAGGTCGAACGGTTGAAGCGACGACAGCTCGCGTCGGCCGATCACGCGTGTCAGGAAGAAGATGAAAAAGAACGCAACCGCTGCTCGAAGGACGATGTCCATGGGCCTACGGGAACACCGTGACCGACCGGTGGATGCTCAGCACGCGCTTCTCGCCGTCGTCGAGGGCGACGTTCTGCGCGCGGTGGCCCACGTTGGTCGGATTGACCTGGAACTGAATGAAGAGCAAGTAGGACTCGCCGGCCGGAATGTGCCCCAGCTCGAGCGCCAGGCTGCCGTTTCGGCTCGACTCTCCTAACGGCGAGGGCTCGATCGTGTTGACCGTCATTCCCTCGAGCCAGCCCGGGCTCAGGACGAGCGTCGCGTCCTTGAGCTCCTGCTTCGCGACGACATGGAACCGCGCTTCGTACAGCAATCCCCCGCGGACACGCTTCGCCGCATAGACCTTCAGGCTGGCGGCGGGAGTGCTTGCGCTCGAGGTGGCTGGGCGCTGGCCGAAGACGTTGATCAGCGCGAGGACGGGCAGAACGGCGAGCAGGAGAAGGAGCGCTCGGCGCACGAGGGGATGCCAGCGCCGGCCGTCGAGATCGCGATGGCGCTTGAGCACGAGCCGATCCGGGATCTCGGCCACGAGCGCGGTTTCGGCACTCGGTCGGACCCTCCTGCGGCATAGCGTTCAGGCGATGCGCGCCCGCGGGCGACTGGGAGCTCTTCAGGAGCGGGACTACCGCCTTTACTTCATCGGGCAGAGCGTTTCGCTCGTCGGGGACGGGATGGCGCCGCTGGCGCTGTCCTTCGCCGTGCTCGACCTGACCGGCTCCGTCTCGGACCTCGGCTTCGTCATGGCCGCCCGGACGATCGCAATGGTGGCGTGTCTTCTTTTCGGAGGAGTCGTCGCCGACCGCACCACGCCCCGCAAGGTGATGCTCGGCGCCGATCTCGCCCGCTTTTCCAGCCAGGCGGCCGTCGCGGTTCTTCTGATCGGCGGCCAGGCCGAGGTCTGGCACCTGATCGTGCTCCAGACGGTGAACGGCGCCGCGAGCGGCTTCTTCTTTCCTGCGATCACCGCGCTGACGCCGACGGTCGTCAGCCGGGCGCGACTTCAGCAGGCGAACGCGCTCCGCGGAATTGCCTCCGGCGTGGGCGAGATCGTCGGCCCGCCGATCGCGGGAGCGCTGGTGGCGACCGTCGGCTCGGGCTGGGCGATCGGCGCCGACGCCGGAACCTTCGGCGTCAGCGTGCTCTTCCTCGCCCAGCTCAAGCCGCTTGCGCGCGAGGGGATCCCCGTGCAGTCGTTCTTGCGCGATCTACACGAGGGCTGGCGCGAGTTCCGCTCCCGCGACTGGCTGGTCGCAGGCGTGGCAGCGGCCGGGATCGGAAACATGTGCTTCGCGGCGTTCGTCGTCCTCGGCGCGGCCATCTCGAAGGCGGAGCTCGGTGGCCCTGGTGCCTGGGCGCTCATCCTCTCGTCGTTCAGCGTCGGGAACCTCGTCGGCGGGATCGTCGCCTTACGAATCCGGCCACGGCGACCGTTCTTCACCGCCTTTCTCGCCTACATGCCGTTCGCAATTCCGGTCGTGCTCCTGGCGCTTCGAGTGCCGGCGCCGGCCATCGCGATCGGCGCCTGTTTCGCAGGGCTTGGCCTGCTGCTCGGAAACGCGCTCTGGGAGACGACCCTTCAGCAGCAGGTCTCGCCGGGCGTCCTGTCGCGCGTCACCGCGTACGACTGGTTTGGCTCGCTCGCGTTCCAACCGCTTGGCTTCGCGATCGTCGGCCCGTTGGCCGAAGGGATCGGCAAGAGCTCGACTCTCTGGCTGAGCGCGGCGGCCATGCTCACCGTGACGACGTGGGCGCTCTTGCTCCCGAGCGTCCGCTCGATCGAGGCTCGGCCCGCCGAAGAGGTCAGCAGGATGTGACGGTATCCATCTCGTCGTACCAGCGTCCGCCGATCCGCACGTAGATGTCCGGATGCCGGCGCGTCACCGTCTGCACGACCGTGCCTTGGGCGACGTTTTGATACGTGAGCGCTGCGCGATTGCCAGACTGGCGGACGCGGATGTTCCGCACCGAGAGGCGTCCGGCCATCTTCCGTGCCGCCCGTCCCTCGGCGACGAAGGTCGAATAAGGGCAGCTCGCACGGAACCGGCGCGTGAAGGTGCGGTACATGACCGGCCAGTTCCCCGCGTTGAACAGACGGGTTTGGTAGAGCAGCGTTCCCTGTGGAGTGAGGGCCTCGCCGCTACCCGTTGCCGGGGCGGCCGCGGCGACCGCGAGACCTGCCGTCACGGCAGCCAGGACGGCGAATCTCGTCAACGTGCGCATCAGCGTTCCTTTCGATCGTGGCCCGCTGACCCTACGACCGCTTTGTGAAGCCTCATGCAAGGCGCCGTAAGGAAACCGTCACGAAGGCGTTAGGCAGTGCGCCCGGCATGATTCGAACATGCGACCTCTGCCTCCGCAGGGCAGCGCTCTATCCCCTGAGCTACGGGCGCGGAGCGATCTAGTGTAGCCCGTTCGCTGCGCCGCGAGCCGACAAAGAATGACGCAACGGGTTTCGCGAAAGGCGGCGCGAACTCGCAGATTTCGCGCCGGGAAAGCTACGGGCGCGGAGCGATCTAGTGTAGCCGCGCCGCCCGGCCGCCGATGCTGAGCTCGGCGCCGTCCGGGACCTCGACGCGGACGTAGCCGAGCGCCAGGCCGGGCACGGCGCTCGTCACACGACCAACCGCCTTGCCCTCGTAGGCGATCTCGTCCCCGGGCGCTGCCGTCTCGGTGTCGACAACCCGCAAGGAGCGATTCACGTGCCCGCGATGATGGAGCCGGGCGATCGGCTCCTGGCCCGGGAAACAGCCTTTCGTGAACGAGATGTGCGTCGAGTCGAGCCCCGCCTCGGCAGGGAGGATGGTCTCGTCGATCTCCTTGCCCCAGGCCGGCGTCCCTGAGGCGATCCGCATCCGTTCGAGCTCCTCGTCGGACAGCGTGGGCTCGAGCGCCTGATCCAGGACCTCGCGCGCCGGCTCGCCGTAGTCGTCGGTCGGTATCCCTTCGCTCCCGCCGAAGACGATCACCGAGCTGTGCTCCTCGAGCTCGACCTCGCACTTGGCTGCAAATCGCATCCGGAGAAGCTCGTCGCGAACCCGTTCGCCCAGACCCGGCTCGGTCAGGAGCAAGAAGTCGTCGTCGGCTCGCCGCAGCACGCGCAGCGGCGCGATCACTCGTGCTTTTGGAGTCAGCAGCAGCGCGTCGGAAACGTCGGCGGTCACGTCGTTCGAGACCATGCGCTGGAGGTACTCCTCGGCGTCGGGGCCGCTCACGCGCACGCAGGCGCGCGGCCGGCCGGCGATTCGTAACGTCGAGACAGCCATGACAACTAGTGTAGGAACCGATGGCGATCTTCCGCTCGAAGGCGCAGCAGAAGGTGATCGACGCCGGCTACGACCCCGAGCGCCTGCCCCCCGGCCAGTACCTGACCGAGAAGTGGCCCGTGCTCCACGCGGGGACTGTTCCGGAGACCAATCTCGCGGCCTGGGACTTCCGCGTCTTCGGCGAGGTGAAGAACCCGATCACGCTCTCGTGGGAGGAGTTGAAGGCGCTTCCCGCGACCGAGATCACGATCGACATCCACTGCGTCACGCGCTGGAGCCGCTTCGACACGAGCTTCCGCGGCATCCATTGGAACGAGCTCGCGAAGCTCGTCAAGCCGAAGAGAAGCGCTCGGTTCGTGCTCGCGCACGCCGAGCAGGGCTTCACGTCGAACGTGCCGCTCGAGGCGCTCGAGGACGAGCACGCGCTACTGGCGTACGAGGCGGACGGCGAGCCGCTCGCGCCCGAGCACGGCTGGCCGCTCAGGCTCGTGGTTCCGAGCCGCTACTTCTGGAAGAGCGCCAAGTGGCTGCGGGGGATCGAGCTCCTCGGCCACGATCAGCCTGGCTTTTGGGAGCGCTACGGTTACCACAACGACGCCGATTACCGGAAAGAAGAGCGCTACGGCTTCTGAGCGAGGTTGACCCCGATCGCATCCGGGCATAGCGTCTTGTAGATCAGGGGGTAACTGAGGGGAGGAAATGATGCGGAAGCACATTGGAGCGGCGTCGCTCGTCGCTTTCGCGGCGGCCATCGTCGTCGCGGCACCGGCGGGCGCGCAGGACACGCTGATCACGGTCGGCAGCCCGCCCACGACCTTCACGCAGAACAAGCAGAACGAGCCGGAGGTCGCGGTCAACCCGGCCAACCCGTCGATGGTCGCGGCCGGCTCGAACGACGAGATCGACCTCGAGGCCTGCAACGCAGGCAATCCGACGACGTGTCCGTTTACGGCCGGCGTCGGAGTCTCGGGCGTGTACTTCTCGTTCAACGGTGGGGCGAGCTGGACACAGCCGACGTACTCCGGATGGAGCGCGCGGCACTGCCTCGGCCCGGCGGCCTGCCAGCCCCACGTCGGGCCGATCGGGACGGTGCCCAACTACTTCGAGAACGGCCTCGTCGTCGACGGCGACCCCGCGCTGGCCTTCGGCCCGCGTCCGGGGGCGAACGGCACGTTCTCCTGGGCGAACGGAAGCCGCCTCTACTACGCGAGCCTGACGGCGAACTTCAGCGCAGAGCGCGCAGAGTTCGCGATCAAGGGCTTCGAGGCAATCGCCGTCTCGTACACCGACAACCCCGCCGCCGCGGCCGGCGGCAATCAAGCCGCGTGGTCTGACCCGATCATCGTCTCGAAGCAGAACTCGGCGCTCTTCTCCGACCACGAGGCGATCACGGTCGACGACGCCGACTCGAGCCCGTTCTTCGGCAACGTCTACATCTGCGACGCGGCGTTCCGGAGCCAGGAGCGCTCGGCCAACTCGCTGCCGGAGCCGATCGTGCTCAACCGCTCGACCGACGGCGGCCAGACGTGGCAGCACACGTCGCTCTCGGCGGCGGTGAACAACATCGTCCAGGGCGGCCGCCAGGACTGCCAGGTCGACACCGACAGCCAGGGCAACGTCTACGTCTTCTGGGACGGGACCGAGAACAAGACGAGGCGCTTCGCGATCTTCATGGCGAAGTCGACCGACGGCGGGCAGCACTTCCCCGGTCCTGCGCAGGTCGTCACCTACGTCAACCAGACCGGGATCTTCGACCCGAACCAAGGCAGCCTCACGTGGGACGGTCTCGCGGGGGCCCGCGACGGCTCGGCCCCTCTCGTCGACATCGCGAACGGCGCACCGACCGGCTTCGGCGCGACCGACGCGATCTACGTCGTCTACCCGGACGGGCCGACGCCGTCGACCACGCATCCTGCGCCGAACGAGGAAGCGTTCGTGCGGGTGTCGACAAACGGCGGCAACACCTGGTCGGCGCCGGTCAACGCAGCACCGGCAAGCGACCGGCCGCTCTACCCGGCGATCGCCGTCTCGCCGGACGGCCGCGAGCTGTGGGTCGTCTACGACAACTTCCTCCAACCGTGGCAGACGACGACCGCGAACCCGCGTCTGATGCAGGGTGTCGTCCGGCACGCCGACGTGCTCTCGAACGGATTGCCGGGCGTGTTCGCCGATCTGCATCGGGCGGCCACGGGGGATGCGCGCGGCTCGAGCACGAACAGCCTGGTCGCCGAATTCCTCGGCGACTACAACGCGATCGAGTCGAAGACCTCGGACCGGGCAACGGCCGTGTGGAACGACACGCGCGCCGCCGCTGACTGTCCGGCGGTGGACGCGTTCCGGCAGGCTCTGACGTCATCGACGCCGCTGCCGCGGCCCGCGCCGAACAGCGCGTGCGCGCCGACCTTCGGGAACTCGGACATCTTCGGCGGCACGTACATCGCGCCGTAGCCGAGCCGGCCTGGCTCAGAAGGGGCGCCTCCGGGCGCCCCTTCTTGTCCCCGCAGAGCAGGGAGATATCGCATACTTGACCGTCTGCTTCGAAAGGGGGAGTGCATGAGGAGGA
>JBIOYJ010000134.1:0-2187 GCA_044870105.1 Gaiellaceae bacterium
GCGAGAACGCCCGAGGACGCCCTCGCGGTCGTCCTGCGTCTGCTCCTCGCACAGCGTCTGGTCGACACGGAGGGACTACCCGGCGTCGACCGGCAGGGCGTCTACGAGCCGCAGGAGCTCGCCGCATCGAAGGTGCTCGCCAAGCTCGCCAAGCGGGTTGCGCCGCCGTCCGTCAAGCAGCACCTCGCCGAGCAGGAGGCCGAGCGCGACCGTCGCGAGCAGGCCTGGCGCGAAGAGCGAACGGCGAAGTTCGCGGAGCAGCGCGCCAAGCTCGCGGCGGGCGAAGCCGTCCGCTGCGCATGCTGCTTCGAGCCGATCGAATCGCCCGACGACGCAGCCGAGAAGCACGACAGCCTCGTCCACAAAGGCGACTGCGAGCAGCAATGGGGCAGCGCCTGCACCGAAAGCGACGACCTCGACGAGGAGCCCGAGCGATGATCCGTCCGCCCGATCTACTAACCTCGATAGCAGGCGAGACACAGATGCATCATTCGACCCATAAATGGGTCGAGATGCTATAGTGGGCGTCGTGTTGAGCGTCTCGAAGCTGACGCCGGGGCAGGAGGGCTACTACGAGCGCTCGGTCGCGGCGGGGCTCGACGACTACTACGCGGGCCGCGGCGAGTCACCCGGCGTCTGGACCGGCCGCGGCGCCAGAGCGCTCGAGCTCGACGGCTTGGTGCACGAGGGGGAGCTCGGCCGGCTGATCCGCGGGATCCACCCGCACACAGAAGAGGAGCTCCGCCGGCATCCGAAGGCGCGCCGGATCACGGTCGAGCGGATTGACCCATTCACCGACGAGCGCCGCATCGAGACGAAGAAGCTCGCGCCGGTCGCTGGCTTCGACCTCGTCTTCTCGGTCCCCAAGAGCGTTAGCCTGCTGCACGCGCTCGGCGAGGAGCAGACCCGCCGAGCCGTCAATGAGGCCCACCTGTCGGCCTGGCAGGCGGCCGTCGCTTACCTCGAGGACGAAGCGTGCGTCACCCGCCGCGGCCGGAACGGTGTCTACCGCGAGCACGCGGGTGGGTTCGTCGCGGCCGCCTACCAGCACCGCACCAGCCGCTCCCAGGACCCGCACCTGCACACGCACGTAATCGTCGCCAACATGGCCCAGACCCCGAGCGACGGCAAGTGGCGGGCGCTGGACGGGGAGCCGATCCTTCGCAGCTACCGACTCGCCGCGGGCTACCTGTACCAGGCCCAGCTCCGCGCCGAGTTGACGCGTTCGCTCGGTGTCGAGTGGGAGCAGCCACGCAAAGGGATGGCCGAGTTGCGGCACGTGCCACGTGAGGTGATCCGTGAGTTCTCGACCCGGCGGGCGCAGGTGGTCGAGGAACTTGCCCGCAGGGGTGGCGGCGGCTTTTACGCGGCTCAGCTCGCGGCGGTGGAGACGCGCGAACGCAAGGAGCACATCGAACTCGCGGGGTTGCGCGAGGATTGGCGCGCCCGCGCTGCCGAGCACGGGCTCGGCAACCGCGAGCTGCGCGCGCTGTTCGGGCGTGTTTCGCAGCGTGACCTCTCCCGCGACCAGCTGCTGCGGATTGCCCAGCGGTTGCTCGGGCCGGAGGGACTGACGGCGCGGCAGACCGCGTTCTCGGAGCCCGAGATCGTGATGGCCTGGTCGCAGGCGCACGCGCAGGGTGCTCCGGCCGAGCGCGTACGCCGCCTCGCTGCTCGGCTCACCGGCACGGATGGGGTCGAGCGCGTCGGCGAGCGGCCGAGCCCCGGGCGGCCGGCCCGCTATTCGACCGCGGAGCTCGTCGCCATCGAGCACGACGCGCTCGCGCTAGTCGAGCATGGCCGGGGCGCGAACGCCCCGTCAATCACTCTGCAGCAGCTCGAAGAGATCGAGCGGGTAGACAGGATTGTCCTCTCTGTGGAGCAGGAGCGGATGGTCCGCGAGGTCGCGACGAGCGAGAACCGCGTCGTCTGTGTCGTCGGGTTGGCCGGTGCGGGCAAGACGACCGCTACGCACGCAGTCGCGCAGGTCTTCGCGCACGCGGGCATTGACGTACTTGGCGCGGCGCCGTCCGGCGTCGCCGCCGAGAAGCTCCAGGACGAGACCGGCATCCCCTCCGCCACGCTTCACCGACTGCTCGAGCACGCCCGCGGCCAGGGCGGCCTGCCGCACGCCTCCGTGCTCGTCGTCGACGAGGCCGCTATGGCGGAGACGCGCGTGCTCGCGCC
>JBIOYJ010000135.1:0-2752 GCA_044870105.1 Gaiellaceae bacterium
GCATCTCCATCGACGACTACACCGGCGTGTGCGGTGGGGGAGCGGCGTCGCAGCTGGCGCGCAAGCTTGGCCTCGACCTTGTCGACCTCACACTTGACGGGAACACGACGCAGGGCGTACTCGCCGATCTCGTTCGGGCACCGGCGGCCGCGGACGTCGTCACGCTTACCGTCGGCGGCAATGACCTGCTCGGCGGCGTTCTCCCGCGCGCGATCCTGCGCCGGCTTCACCAGATCGCTGAGCGGATCCAGGCACTCGGCGCCCGCGTCGTCATCAACACCATCTACGACCCGAGCGACGGCGACAATGACGTCGGTCGACGCGAGCTCGGCCTGTCGCGGGTGGGGACGATCGAGCTCCGACGGCGCCTAAATGCAGTCAACCGCGGGATCGCGCAGTTAGCCGCCGACCGTGGCTTCCTGCTCGCCGATCTCGAGCGGCTCTTCCACGGGCACGGCCTCGCATCGAACGAGCCGTGGTTCGTGCAGGTGATCGAGCCGAACCTCGCTGGTGCAACCGCCACCGCCGAGCACTGGTACGAGCTCCTTACATCGCGATAGAACAGCCAAATGCAGGACCCGCGCGGAGGAGTGGTCGATGTCTTCGCTCCGCAAGACGCCGAGTCCCGCGAACCGAACGCCCAAAGGAGTTGCGCTCCTTACGAGAAGCGTCGACGAGGTGTGTCCCGTGCTTAGGCGCCGCCTCCAAACCGCGCAAGGCTGTCGAGCATTAGTTCGGGCCTGTGAGGCGAAGGAAGTCGGTCACGCGCAGGAGCCGGAGGACCGGCCGAACGGGCGGCGGGACGAGTCCGCGGCTCTCGTCGTGGACGATCGCCGGCGCGGACAGGCTGTGTCGACGCCCGCGCGTGACGAGGTCGCAGCGCCCGGCGGCGAGGACGTTCTGGACCCACTCGGAATCGACGCCGTACGTCAGCGCGATTACGTAGCTGGGCCCTGACCGAAATACGTTCACCGGCGTCCGATAGCGGCGGCCGGAGCGGCGGCCGGTGTGCTCAACGACGCCGAAGCCCGGCAGCCGGCGTGCGAGCGGCCGCGTGATGCGGTTCGTGACGCGGCGGTTGAACGCCGCCATGCGCCGTCCAAGGAGCGGAGTCATGGCACGGCTGGCCGCGACCGGGCGAAACTTCTACTCGAGATCTGGGTACGGCTCGACGGCCACCGCTTCCACCGAGACGATCTCCTCCGGCCAGCTGTCCTCGATGCTCTCGAACTCACCACCGTTACGAACGTCCGCCTCGGCTCGAGTCTTCGCGTCCTCAGCCGACGCGGCCAGCAAGGCGACCTCGTACTCCTGCACGACGCGAAGCCGCACTCGGTAACCCTTCACCTCGCCCTCCATCCCGCACAATCGCCGGCGACATGCGCGCAGCCTTACGCCACGCGTGGAGCCGAGTATGGAGCACTTATGGAGCCGAGCGGTCGCAACCGGTGGCAATCGATGGCAAATGGGACGGTTATGCGCGCTTGGCTCGGAACGCTCGGACGTGGCGTAGCGCTGGGTCGGCAGCGAGGCGCCGGTACTCCGCCGACTCGACCGCCACCAGCGCCACGCGCCCGTGCGAGTCGATGTGAATTCCCCATCCGTAGCGCTTGGCCAGCGCGCTGACTCGAAGACGGGGCTTCTCCTGCGACAGAAAGCGCTCCCGCTCAGCAGGCCAGTCCGCTTCCGGGATGTCGCGCATGACCACTCGAGTCCGAAACGCCACGTCCTCCTCGGTCAGCGCGTACGGCTCGCCGGCAATCAGCTCGTACTCGATGGCTGCCTTCGTCGGTCGGTCACCCCGCGCCGGGGGGACCTCGGCGCGAACCGCCGGGCAATCGTCGGCGACCTCAATGAACGTATCGGAGTTCACTGTCCACCCTCAGTCGACCCGTCAATCATGGACATACGCGCCGTCCGGCGGCCAGCCACGATCGCCGCGGACGGTGTGCTCGAGGATGGCGCGGGCGATGGTCTCCCAGTCGGCTCGCTCGACTCCGTGCCCGGCTTCCTCGAGCGTTAGCAGCCGTGCACCGGGGATCTCCTTGGCCAGCGCCTCTCCGTGCTCAAGCGGGAACATCGGATCGTCCGTGCCGTGGATCACCAGTGTGGGGACGGCGATCGTGCTCAGCGGCTCGCGCGGCATGGCGCCTTCCTCGGCCAGGCCGTGGTTCTCGGAGGCGGCGATGTTGTGCGCGCGCTCGACGTCGCGGCGGACAAGCTCTCGTATCGCAGCCTCGTCGAACCGGCGCGCGCCTCCTGCGAGCACGCGCGCGTAGTCCACCAGGTACTCGATCACCGACCTCTCGTCCGACCAGTCCAGGGTCGCGCTCGTCACGGACCGGTGGTACCGCTCCGTGGCCGACGGGAGCCCACGTTCGCCCGGCGTCGCGGGCGACGAGCTGATGAGGACGAGCGAGAGGACGCGATTGGGGTAGTCGAGTGCGAGCAGCTGCGCGAAGGCACCGCCGGCCGAGACGCCGACCACCTGCGCAGCCGGGATCCCGTACGCGTCGAGGACGTCGACAGAGTCGGCGATCAGGTCGGCGCTGGTGTATTGCGGGCGCCCCGGCTCATAGGTGACCGATCGGCCGGTGTCCCGGTGGTCGTAGCGGATCACGAAGTGCCCTCCCTCGGCCAGCAGCCTGCAGAAGCCCTCCTCCCACCAGAGCATCGATGCGCCGATGCCCATGATCAGGAGGATGGGCGGGTCGGCGGGGCGGCCGAAAGACTCCGTACAGAGCTCGACGCC
>JBIOYJ010000136.1:0-20408 GCA_044870105.1 Gaiellaceae bacterium
GGGGCGCATTCGCAGGGCGTTGCGGACGAGCTCGCGGATGCGAACCTCGCCGCTGCCCTCGATGTTCGGCGGCCGCGACTCGAGCGTGATCACGTGCTCCTGCTGGAGCTGGAGCTCCGCGGCGTCCTCGATCGTCAGGATCCGCTCGTCGCCGGGGACGAATGCGGACATGGCGTTCAACATCGTCGTCTTACCGGTGCCGGTACCTCCGGAGATGAGGCAGTTGAGCTTCCCGCGGACGCAGGCGGCCAGGAACTGCGCCGCCTTCGGCGTCAACGTGCCGAAGTTGATCAGGTCGTCCGCGGTGTACGGATCGCGCGCGAACTTCCGGATCGTGAGCGTCGGTCCCCGTAGCGAGAGCGGCGGGATGATCGCGTTGACACGGCTTCCGTCGGGAAGGCGCGCGTCGACCATCGGTGACGACTCGTCCACGCGGCGGCCGACCGAGGAGACGATCTTGTCGATGATGCGCAGCAGATGCGCCTCGTCGACGAAGGTCGCCTGGGTCAGCTCGATCTTCCCCGCGCGCTCGATGTAGATCCGGTCGTAGTTGTTGACCATCACCTCGGTCACGGAGTCTTCCCGGAGCATCGGCTCCAGGGGCCCGTAGCCGAGGATGTCGTCGGTGATCTCGCGTGTGATCTGGCGCCGCTCCTCACGGGTGAGCGGCGTGCGGTCGAGCGCGAGCTGCTCGGTCACGGCGCGCAGCACCTTCTCCGAGAGATCCTCGTTCGTCTCCGTCGTGAAGAGCTGCGGGCCGAGCTTCGCGATGCACGCGTGATGGATACGCGTCTTCAGCTCGGCGTACGGATCGGCCGTCGGCCGCTCCGCGATCGCCTCGCCGAGGCTCGGCTGGACGCCGGCCTCGGTGCCCTGCGGGCCCGGGCTGGCGCCATTTCCACCCTTGATCCGGTCGTGGAGGCCCATGACTAAGCCCTCGCCAGCGCGGCGAGGAACTTCCGCCGCTCCTTGGCAGCTGCCTGGGCGGTCACGAGCGCCTTGGCCAGCTCGCGCACCGCGCGCGAGAAGTCGGCCTTCCCGTCGGCGAGAACCGCGGGCGCCCCTCTGTTGACAGCGAGCGGGACGGCGCGATCGCTCGGGACCTCGAAACGAACCGGGATCTCGAGGGCAGACTCGACCTCTTTCGACTTCATCCCGACCTTCGAGTTCGCCCGGTTGAGGACGAGCTTCACCCGATCGTTCGGGAACGAGAGCAGCTCGAGCGTCTGCAGGCTCAATCGGACGTTCTTGATCGTCGGAACGTCCAGGCTCGTCAGCAGGAGTAGCTCGTCGGTGCGGTCGAGCGTGGCCAGCATCGGCCCGTGGAAAAACGGCGAGGTGTCGACGATGATCACGTCGTACGACTCCCGCGCGACCTCCAGCAGACGCGACAGCTTCGCCTCCGTCACCAGCTCGGCGTCCTCCGGCCGGAGCGGCGCGGGCAGGATGTCGAGCCCGGAGGCGTGCCTGGTCGTGTAGCCGGCCAGCTTCTCCGAGTCGAGCTCGCCCGGAGCGGTGACGAGGTCGTAGATCGTCTTCTCCGGCTCGAGCCCGAGCATGATCGCGGCGTCGCCGAACTGAAGGTCGAGATCGAGCAGAAGCGCTCGCTTGCCCCAGTGCTTGGCGAGTGATGCCGCCACGTTCGTGGAGAGGACGGTCTTGCCCGTCCCGCCCTTGGGCGAGAACACGGTCACGATCCGGCCCTGGCGGCTGCCGTTGACGCTGCCGCGACGGCCGGAGTGGCTGGCCTTCTTCACCGAGAACACGACGTTCTCGGCCAACTGCGGGAGCAGGAGGACGTCGGCGACGTCCGCCTCGAGCGCCTCCTCGAGCAGGGCAGGAGAGCCCCCGCTCGTGAGCAGGATGATCGGCGCCCGGGTGTGCTCCCGGATGGCCGCGACGTCGCCCGCGGGCAGCTCGTGGTTGCGCGTCGCGTGGATGACGACCTGGAGATGGCCGCCGGTCAACGTGGACGCAGCCTCGAGCACGTTGTCGCTGAAGCCGACGAGGTCGATCTCCTCGTGCCGGGACAGCGCCTCGCGTAGCTCCGGCAGCCCTTCGCAGGAGCCCGTGACGTAGGCGCGGATCCGGTCTCGGTTGTTGAGCTCTGTTTCTTGCATGCTCATTCGTGACCTCCTACGGGATCAGCGCGCGTCGCTCGCGCGGGTTGAGGCCGTCCAGAAGGATCGTGCTGACACGCTCGACATGGTCAGGACTATCGGCACTCTTGACGACCGGCCGTAGAGCCAGCGACCAAGAATCTGCACGGGAGTCGGACTGGCCGTGGCCGACGACGAAGAGCAGCTTCTGCACCTGCGCGTCGCTCACCGCCAGCAAGACCGCGAACTTCTGATCGACCGCTCCGGTCAGCTTGCTGCCCGCGGCCGGGGATTCCGGCGCGCGAAGCACCTTCACGTCGCGGAGCACGATGCGGCTCGCGTTCAGCGTGTCGGAGGCCTGCGAGCGCCCGCCGTGGAAGTCGACCCACTTGTAGCGGAAGCTCGCGACCACGTCGACGTGGTCTCCATCCTTCAAGGTCCCGGCCAGGATCTGGTTCCGATCGCCCTCGATCTGGAAGGCGCGCATCGTTCCCTTCAGCTGGCCGGCGACGCCCGTCTGGGAGACCGTGTTGAAGCGTTGCGACGTGACTTGCTCGCCCGCGAACGTTTCCTGAACCGCGACGAGGTCCTTGATCTGATCGGGGCTGGAGATGGCGCCGGGGACAACGCTCCGGCGCGGGACCTCCTGCGTCCCGAGCATCGATCCGACATCCGATCCGGCCGTTCCTGCCGGGATGTTGCTCTTCGCCACCAGTACGGTGACGTGGTCCTCGCCCCGCTGCACGTGACGCTTGTAGTTCGTCACGTAGAAGCTCGTGAACAGGGCTGCGACGCCGGCAAGTACGACCGCAATCCCGATGTTTCGGACTCGATAAGTCATTTCACCGTCTTCCTCAGGTCGATTTACCTAGTCGATTAGCTCGATCGTTCTTGCGCCGAAGTTCGGCGGCTGCGGCGAGCTGGGCGGGTTCTGGATCCCGCGCCAGATCACCTTCGTGAACCATCCCTTCACCCACCCCTCGCTGCCGTGGGCCTGGTAGTCCGTGATGTGGAATGCGATCCACCCCACGACGTTGAAGCGCGCGTTGGAACCTGGATCGACGAGCGTGTCGTAGATCGGAAACAGCACGTCGTCGCCGACGCGGCCGTCCAGTGAGTTCAGGAACTGCGAGTCGTTGAACTTCGACGAAGGGACCGCGTAGTACGTCCCGAGCGGCATCATCTTCTCGTAGCCGCGGTCCATCCAGCTCGAGAGCTCGTCCGAGCCGATGCTGCCGGTGGAATCGCCGGTCAGGTTGATCAGGCCGAACGATCCGGCTGCGTCGCCGCTGCCGGGGCCGTGAAGGTTGAGCAGGTCGATCTCTGTCGGCTGCCCGAAGCACGGCACGGGCCGGGTCTCGGTGCCCCCGCAGTGAAGTGCGGGATGCTTGAGATTGACCGTGATCGGCGCCACATACTGCGCCTGGGCCAAAACGCCGGCCCTCGCCGACGCCTTCGATCCGACCTGCACGGAGTTCACGCCGAAGATTCGCGTGAAGATTCCGCTCGCCGGCCGCTTCACCCGCACCGTCACGGTGTCGTTGGGCACCGCGCCGGTCGAGAAGGAGACGTCGCCGGCATCGAGACCGCCGCCGTTGTGGTTCGCGTAGTCCATAGCGAGAGAAGCCGCTTGCCCGGTGTCGTCGGGCAGCGCCTGTGCGGCCGCCAGCGCTGCGGCGTCCGCGGCGTTCTGTGTGTCTCGGTCGGCGCGGTACCAGGCGCCGACGTCGAGAACGAGGGCGGCCATTCCGAGCAGCACCGTCAGGAAGACGAGCGTCAGCACGGTCGCCTGGGCCGTTTGTCGCTTAAGTGTTTTCATTCGACTCGCTCCGTTGTCTCGCTTCGGAGGCGGCCCGACTTCACGACCATTCCGAGCAGGCTGATCGAGTACGGATAGGTGGCCGCAACCGTCACGTCCTGACCCGGCTGCCACGAAGAGGTGACCGAGACGCTCAGGTCGCCCTGTTTGAGATCTTTGGCCGAATCCCGGACCGCCTGCACGGCGGTGCCGACGGGATCGGCGACTTGTCGCCCGACCGCCGCCTTGCGCGCACCCGCGCGTGTCGCGTCGGTCAGGGTCACGTAGTTGTTGAACGTGATGCCAAACTGAATGATCCCGAAGAGAAGGAGCGCGAGGACGGGCAGGACCAGCGCGAACTCCGTAACGGATTGACCCCGCTCGCTTCTGATCTCGATTTTCTTTCCGATTCGGTTGGACATTCGCTTCTTTCTTCGAGGGAATGGGCCCCTTCCGAAGAAGGGGCCCGGTGTTGCCGGAGGACTGCTTTAGCCGCCCGGGAGGATGTTCGCGACGCTCGTGATCGCGCCACGGACGCGGGTCGAGAGCAGCGTGATGGCGGCGATCACCGCGAGGGTGATGACGGCGAGAACCACGCCGTACTCGGCCATCGTCTGGCCCTCCTCGCGCTTCTTCAGGGACTCGACCGCCTCGGTCGCGTACACCTGAGCGAAGGTGAAGAGCTTCAGCATTCCATTCACCTCCCTTCCTGTAGTGCGGGCGCACACGCGAGTGCGCGAATTTCCCGAGGGTTCGGGGGCCTGAAGTGGCTGATGGGGGTGGTGCTGAGCCTTCTGTTGCTGGCGTTGTGAGCGATCACGCGCGAAAAGACCTCCGGTACTGGGTGGCGTGGCCGCGAACGCCGTAAATGGCTCGTTCGCCGCGATCATCGGATGCGGGAAGGGCCACCCCGAATCCCTCGGGTCAGGGATCGCAGGACGACATCCCCTCTTTGGGGGAGCACCCGCCCCGGTCACGGTCGATAACGCTCAAGTCCGTTAGCGGCGCGGATGACAACTTGAATCCGCGCCGATGTGGCGGCCTCGGCGCCCGACGAACGGGAGCAAAGGCAATGCCACGACCGACTACTTGGACGCGACGGCTTCTCCGCCGCCGAGCCTGGGACGAATGGGACGGCGGCTGGGAGGGAGGCCTCGCAGACGAAGGCGTTTCGCCGCAGGGCGAGGACGTCGAGCCGGAGCCGGCGCCGCCTGCAGAGGCACGCGCTCGCTCGCGGCGCCTCGCGAAGACCCTCGTCTTCGCGACGCTCTTCTTCGCGGGAGCCGCGCTCTCGGCCGGAGCGGGCGACCAGATGCGTCATTTCCTCGCCGGCGATGAGGCGACTTCGGCCTCGGAAGAGGCCCACGACCTCGCCGCGTCGACCACCGAGATGACCGGCGTCGACGAGTCTCAGCCGGCCGAGTCGGCAAAGACGCCGAGCCCCGAAGCTGAATCCGGATCAGACGCCGCACCGACTCCAGAGGAGTCCGAGCCGCCGGCCTTCCTGAAGACTCCGTCGCCCGCCGAGGCCGCCGCACCCGCGCCGGCACCGGAGGCGGCGCACAAGCAGCCGGCCCCGGAAAGCGCAACTGTGAAGAAGCAGGCCAAGCCGGGCGCGACCGCGACGCTTGCATCGCATCCGCGCGCGAAGAATCAGAAGCGCGCGGTCCGGCGCACGGCGAAGCCGAAGGCCAAGCCCCAGCCGGTCGAGCTCGAAGGCGCAGGCGCAGCAACCGTTTGGCTGAACCGGGCGATGCCCGATCCAACGCCGCCCGCGCTTCGGCTGGCGCCGCGCTTCGCGGTCCAGCTCCGCCGGACCTCGACGAAGATGGGCGTCGACTGGGCGCTCGTCCTCGCCGTCCTTCGTGCGAAGGGCAACCGCGGGTCGGTCCCGAGCGGGCCGTGGAACCTGCGCGTGACCGCCGGGCGCCTCGCCGCCCTCGGTGGCGCGAGGAACCCGTGGTCGGCCGCCGTCGCCTTCTCGGGCGAGAGCGGCTTCGCCGACCGCACCGTCGCCCTGGCGAACTACTACCGGGCCGTCGGCCTGCGCGGTCTCGTCAGGGGCATGCTTCGGGTGGAGAAAGAGCTCCGCGCGAAAGTGCTCGCCGATCCGCGCGTCCGAATCTACGGAGGCGGTCGCAGCGACATCGCCACGGGCCACGTGAACGTGCGCGTGGTCGTGCTGATCGAGTACCTGGCCAACACGTTCGGCAGCGTCGACGTGTCGTGCCTCGTCAGCGGCCACCGGCTCTATGCGCGGCCGGGCGTGATCTCGGCGCACATCTACGGCCTCGCCGCCGATATCAGCGCGCTCGGCGGTGTCTCGATCACCGGGCACCAGCAGCCGGGCAGCGTGACGGAGCGGGCCGTGCGCTCGATCCTCCTCCTGCCGGGGGGGATGCTGCCGCGGCAGGTGATCTCACTGCTCGGTCTCGGCGGGCCGTCGTTCCCGCTCGCCAACCACTACGACCACATCCACGTCGGTTACTAGGGCTCATCGCGGGGGAACGCACCGTTCCCCCGCGAACCTCCTTCCTCGGGAATGAAGGAGATCGAGCTCAAGACCGAGGACGGACGAGTCGTGTGTGAGCGCTGCCTCGTCGCCGAGGGACCGCTCACGCGTACGCGCGGGCTGTTGGGGAAGCTGGCGATGGAGGAAGGCGAAGGTCTGCTGCTCCGGCCGGCCTCCTCGATCCATACGTTCTTCATGCGCTTTTCGATCGACGCGGTCTTTCTGGGACGCTCGGGCGAGGTGCTGAAAGTGGCGCACGACCTCGCGCCCTGGCGGGTTGCGAGGTGCTCCGGGGCCCGCGCCGTGCTCGAGCTCCCCGCAGGGGAATCGGCGCGGCGCGGCCTGGAGCCGGGCATTCGGCTGCAGACCGTTTGACGCGCCGGCGCCCGGCGCGCCATCGTTAGGGCCGCATGGATGTCGCCACGGTGGCAAACCGGGCGCCCGGGGAGAACTTCCCGGTCGCGTCGCTCCTCTTTCCGCGAGCGCTGCGGCCGCACCTGCGGGCGATCTACGGCTACTGCCGCCTCGTCGACATCCTCGGCGACGAGCTCGAGGGCGACCGGCTGGCGGCTCTCGACGAGCTCGAGCGCGAGGTCGAGGCGTGCTATTCGGGACAGCCGACGTGGCCGGTTCTGCGTGCTCTCCAGCCGACGATCCGTGAGTTCACGCTTCCGCGCGAGCCGTTCCTCCGCCTGATCGAGGCGAACCGGATGGATCAGCGGATCTCGGAATACGAGACCTGGGTCGACCTCAAGCACTACTGCGTGCACTCGGCCGACCCCGTCGGTCGTCTCGTCCTGGGCGTCCTTCGCCGCGCCGACGATCCCGCGCTCGTCGCCGCGAGCGACGACGTCTGCACCGCGCTACAGCTCGTCAACTTCCTCCAGGACGTGCCGCGGGACCTGGCGTTGGGGCGGGTGTATCTGCCGGCGGACGAGCGCCGCCGGTTCGGCGTGACCGAACTCGCTCGGTCCAACGATGCGCTCCGGCGGCTGCTCGCGTTCGAGGCCGAGCGAGCGCGAGGCCTGCTCGCCGCGGGCGAGCTCCTCCGAAACCGGCTCGGTGGCCGCACCGGCCGCGCCGTCTCGCTCTTCTCGCGCGGCGGGCTCGCGGCACTGGACGCGCTCGAGGCCGCCGAGTGGGACGTCTTCTCGCAACGGCCGCGCCCCTCCCGGGCGCGTCTGGCTCGGCAAGCGGTCGGAGCGCTCGTCGCTTGATCGCCGAGCGAGCCTACGCCGAGGTTGGACGGCTGACCCGCCAGCCTCTCTCGCTTTCAGCTCGGTCGCGTGGGGGAAACCATGTTCCCCCCACGAGCCCCCTTCTTCTGTTTGTTTGCCGCGCCGCGCGCGGCGCAGATTTCGTTGGAGGAAGCCTCCCGGTTTCCCCCTTCCCCTTCCCCCCGCCGTCGCGTCAGCCACGCATGGCATCAGTGCGGTGATGAGCGCGGCCCAAGCGTACGCGGAGGTCGAACGGCTGACGCGCCAGCGCGCCCGCAACTTCGCGTACGGAATCATGGTGCTGCCGCGCGCCAAGCGCCGCGCGATCGCGGCGATCTACGCCTTCGCCCGCCGCGTCGACGACATCGCCGACGGATCGAGTCCTGATGCCGAGAAGCGAGCCCGGCTGGAGCAGCTGCGCGCGGCGATCGAGGCCCCGCCCGGCGAGGACCCGACGCTGGTCGCGCTCACCGACGCCAGGTCGCGCTTTCCGATTCCCGCGGACGCGCTTGACGCCCTGGTCGACGGCGGCGTTCAGGACACCGAACAGAGCCGTTACCGAGACTTTCCCGAGCTCGAGGCCTACTGCAAGCGCGTCGCCGGGGCCGTCGGCCGAGCCTGCGTCGCCGTGTACGGCGCGGAGGAGTTCGAGCGGGCGGAGACGCTCGGCGTCGCGCTCCAGCTGATCAACATCATCCGCGACGTGGGCGAGGACTGGGGCCTCGGAAGGGTCTATCTTCCGCAGGAGGAGCTGAGGCGCTTCGGCGTCACGGAGCACGAAATCGCCGAGGCGCGCGTGACGCCCGCCTGGCGAGAGCTCATGGCGTTCCAGGCCTCGCGCGCGCGCGGGTTTCTGGAAGAGGGGCTGACGCTGCTTCGCTACCTCGACGCGCGCAGCGCCGCATGCGTGTCGACCTTCGCCGGGCTCTACCGGGAGACCCTCGACCGGATCGAGGCGGCTGGGTTCGACGTCTTCGACGGGCCGCCGCACCTGTCCCGGCTGACGAAGCTGCGGATCGTGGGGGCGGGTTTCCTCCGGTGAACGTCGCGGTCGTAGGCGGAGGACTGGCGGGGCTGGCTGCCGCGCTCGAGCTCGTGGACAACCGGCACGAGGTCACCCTGCACGAGGCCCGGCCGACGCTCGGCGGCAAGGTGCAGACGCTGCCCGAGCGCGAGGGGGATCCGGTCCCGCCGCCCGACAACGGACAGCACATCGCGCTCGGGTGCTTCCTCCACTACCAGCGCTTCCTGGAGCGGATCGGGAAACTGGGTGACCTGCGGCGGGAGAAGCTGCGGCTTCCGGTGATCGCGGCAGACGGCTCGCGCGCCTATCTCGGCAGCGGGCTGAGCGGGCTCCTGCGTTACCGCCATCTGAAGGTCTCCGAGCGGCTCGAGGTGGTGAGAGTGGTGCGGCGCCTCCATGAGGAGCTCGAGTGGGACAGCCAAGACAAGACCTTCGGGGAGCTCCTCCGCGCGCTCGGTCAGTCCCAGCGCGTGATCGACCGCTTCTGGGACGTCTTCGTCCGTCCGGCGCTGAACCTGGGGACGGACGAGGCGGGCGCCAACTACGGCATCCACCTCGTCTTCATGGCGCTGCTGAGCAAGCAGAAGGGGTATTCCGACGTGCTGCTGCCGACTCAGCCGCTCTCGGCGATGCACGGCGAGGCGGCAGGCAGCGCCCTCGAAGCCGCGGGCGCGGCGGTGCAGACGGACTCCCGGGTCGAGTCGCTCGACGAGCTCGACGCGGACGGGGTCGTGCTCGCCGTTCCGCCGCAGGAGTGCGCACGGCTCTTGGACGAGCGGGCACTCGAGCTCGGAACGTCGCCGATCGTGTCGGTGCACCTGCAGTTCGACCGGGTTCTGTTGCCGGAGCTCCTGGCGGGTTTGCTCGAGAGCCCCGCCCATTGGGTCTTCGACCGCGGTCGCCTGATGGGCCTACTGCCCGAGCGGGGCCAGTACCTGACGGTCGTCTCCAGCGGTGCGCCCGAGCTACTCGAGATTCGTGGACGCGAGCTCGTCGACCTGATCGCCGGCGCTCTGTGCGAGCGCCTCGGATCGGCCGAGTTGCTCTGGTCGCGCGTGAGCCGCGAGCCGGAAGCGACCTTCGCGGCCCGCCCCGGGACGCTGCGGGCTCGGCCGAGCGCGCAGACGAGCCGTCCGAATGTCACGCGGGCCGGTGCATTCACCGCGACGGGATGGCCCGCAACGATGGAAGGCGCGGTAATCAGCGGCTTGAACGCGGCGCGCGCCCTGGCCGACGTAACGACGAGGGTCGCGGCGTGAGGCGCCGCTTGCGGTGCCGACCTCAGGGCGGCGCGGGGGCTTCGCCCGTGCGCCCGTCTGAAACGACCAGTCGACACACTCGAAGGCGAAAGGCGACGGCGTGACCGTGGCGCCTGAGAAGGCGCGGGTCGATCTCGACAACGCGATCGACCGGGCTACGGACCGCCTGCTCGAGCTCCAGCACCCGGACGGATGGTGGGTCGGCGAGCTGGAGTCGAACGCGACCATGATCGCCCAGCACCTGTTCTGGCACCACGTGCTCGGGCTGCGAACTCCCGAGCTCGACCGCAAGCTCGCGAACGAGTTGCGCGCGCGCCAGCGCGAGGACGGGACGTGGTCGATCTGGTACGAGGGGCCGCCCGACCTCTCGACGTCGATCGAGGCCTACGCGGCGATGAAGCTCGCAGGCGCCGATCCGGGCCCTCGCGCGCGCGAATACATCAGGCGCGAGGGCGGGATCCGGCGCGCCCGGATCTTCACGAAGTGCTTCATGGCTCTGCTTGGGCAGTGGCCGTGGGAGCGGATCGTGCCGATCCCGGTCGAGCTGATCCTGCTTCCGCCATCCGCCCCGCTGTCCGTCTACCACTTCTCCTGCTGGGCGCGCGGGACCTTCGTGCCGCTCTCGGTTGTGGCTGCGCTCCGCCCGGTGCGGGATGCAGACCTCGATCTGCGCGAGATCGGCGGGAGGCCGGCGCGGTCCAAGACGCCGCGTCCGGGCCAGCTGCGCCGCCGCGCGATCGCCGAGGCCGAGCGCTGGGTTCGGGAGCGCCAGGAACCCGACGGCTCGTGGGGCGGGATCCAGCCTCCGTGGGTCTGGTCGATCCTGATGCTCGCCGTGCTGGGTCACGGGTTCGAGGACGAGACGCTGCGACGGGCGGTCGAGGGCTGGGAGGGATTCACGATCGACGAGGGCGACCGCCTCCGCCCCGAGGCCTGCCAGTCGCCCGTCTGGGACACGGCGCTCGCGGTGCTCGCCCTGCGGGATGCCGGGCTCGGCCCCGAGCACCCGGCGCTCGTGCGCGCCGCCGATTGGCTCCTTTCCGAGGAGGTCACGGTCAAAGGAGATTGGGCGGTGCGCAGGCCACGCCTCGCGCCGGGCGGCTGGGCGTTCGAGTTCGAGAACGATCTCTATCCGGACGTGGACGACACGGCCGTCGTCGCGCTGGCTCTCAATCGCTGCCACCGGGGACGCGACGTCGTTCGCCGCGGACTCGACTGGATCGTCGGCATGCAGTCGAGGGGCGGCGGCTGGGGAGCGTTCGACGTCGACAACGACGCCTTCTGGCTCTACAAGCTCCCGTTCTGCGATTTCGGGAAGGTGACCGATGAGCCCACCGCCGACGTGACGGCGCACGCGCTCGAGGTGCTCGCGCCGACGGCCGGATACGAGGGGGCCGCCGGGCGCGGGCTCGACTGGCTCCTTGCCGAGCAGGAGGACGATGGGTCGTGGTTCGGGCGCTGGGGCGTCAACCACCTCTATGGAACGGCGGCGGCGCTGCCCGCGCTCGAGGCCTGCGGAATCGGCCCCCGCGAGCCCGCTATACGGCGTGCCGTCGCGTGGCTCGACTCCGTCCAGCGTGAGGACGGGAGCTTCGGCGAGGACATCCATTCCTATACGGATGTCGCCTGGCGTGGCCGGGGAGCGCCTACTCCTTCACAGACCGCCTGGGCGCTACTAGGCTACGCCGCGTCCGGCGAGGCGAGCCGCAGCGCCGCCCGCCGGGCGGCAGATTGGCTTTGCGCAGTACAACGACCTGACGGTGACTGGGACGAGCTTCACTACACAGGAACCGGCTTCCCGCTCGACTTCATGATTCGCTACCACCTCTACCGCCTGCACTTCCCCCTCATGGCTCTAGGCCGACTCCGCGAAAGGAGCGCCCAATGAAATTCCCGCTTCGCTCGACGGTGCAGATCGCCCGCTACGTGATCGATCAGGAGCGCAAGGGGGAGCGTTACCCCCTGGTGCTGATGTTGGAGCCGACGCTGGCCTGCAACATCGCCTGCATCGGCTGCGGGAAGATCCGGGAGTACGAATCGAACAAGGCCCGCCTGTCGGTGGAGGAGTGCATCGACGCCGGTGTCCAGTGCCCGGCCCCCGTCGTCTCCATCTGCGGCGGCGAGCCGCTCGTCTACAAGGGGATCGAGGACGTCGTGCACGGCATGCTCGAGCTGAAGAAGAACATCGAGCTGTGCACGAACGCGTTGCGGCTGGAGCAGTTCCTGGACGTCTTCGAGCCGAGCACGCGCCTGACGTTCGTCGTTCACCTGGACGGGATGAAGGAGATTCACGACTACATCTGCGACTACCCGGGCCTGTGGGAGATCGCCGTCGGCGCGATCCAGAACGCGCGCGACGCGGGCTTCCGCGTGACCACGAACACCACCATCTTCAAGGAGACCGAGGTCGAGGACGTCGTCGAGATGATGGCTTTCCTCACGCACAAGATCGGGATCGACGGGATGCTCGTGGCCCCCGGCTACCAGTACTCGCAGATCGACCCGAACCTGACCATGACCCGCGCCGAGCACGAGCAGAAGTTCCGCGTGATCCGGTCGGCGGCGAAGCAGAACGGCTACCGGTGGCTGGCGAGCCCGCTCTACCAGGAATTCCTCACCGGCGAGCGGAAGCTGCCGTGCGCGCCCTGGGGCTCGGTCACGCGCAACCCGTACGGCTGGAAGGGTCCGTGCTACCTGCTCACCGACGGGATCTTCCCGACGTACGACGCCCTGCTCGAGGGGATCGAATGGGAGGAGTACGGACCCGGCAACGACCCGCGCTGCGAGCACTGCGCAATCCACTCCGGCTTCGAGCCGGCCGCCACCTTCGCCGCCACCTCGAGCTTCAAGGACAGCGTCCGAAGCGCCGCATGGACCCTGAGCGGGTAGAGCTGACCTTCGCCTGCGCGATGGGCGTGGAGGAGCGCGTCGCGCGGCGGCTCGGTCCGACCGTGCGCCTCGGCCTCGGCGCTGCGAACGGGATCCCGGCCGAAGGCCGCCTCGTCTCGTTCGGGATCGCGGGAGCGCTCTCGCGCGACCTCGAGATCGGCACGATCATCGACGCGACGCGCGTCGTCGACGAGTCGGGAACCGTGCTCTGGGAAGGCGGGCCGCTGGGACTCGTTCCCGCGCGCACCGGGACGATCCTCGGCGCCTCACGGATCGTCGACCACCCCTCCGAGCGGGCGCGGCTGCACAGCGAGACGGGCGCCGACGCGGTCGACATGGAATCCGGGCCGCTCGCGCGCAGCGGCCGGCTCGCGGGCTGCATCCGTGCGGTCAGCGACACGCCGGAGCGGCGGCTGGGCGGCCTCGTCGAGGGCGTGAAGCCGAACGGCGATCCGAACCTCCCCGGGCTGCTGCGCGCCTTTCTGCACGCTCCGCGGGGGACGGCGCGCGCCGCACTGGACGCCCGGCGGGCGCTGAAGAGCCTGGAGGCCGCAGCGTGAGCGGGAGAATCCTGCTCGCGGCTCCGCGCTCGTTCTGCGCGGGCGTCGCTCGCCTTCGGCTCGCTCCCGCGGGTGAAACCATGTTTCCCCCGCGAGCCCCCTTCTTTGGGTCACGCCTCAGTCCCCGCGGCGCTGCGATCGCCGCATGGACTGAGGAGAAAGCATGGGGAAACCTCACGGTTTCTCCCGAGGCCCTTTCCCTCGCCCGCGCACCGGAGCTTGGTCCATGAGCAAGCGCGTCCTCCTCGCTGCGCCCAGGTCCTTCTGCGCGGGCGTCGACCGGGCGATCGAGATCGTCGAGCGGCTGCTCGAGCAGCACGGCCCGCCCGTCTACGTGCGCCACCAGATCGTCCACAACGAGCACGTCGTGCGCCGGCTCGAGAAGCTGGGAGCGGTGTTCGTCGACTCCGAGGACGACGTCCCGTCGGGCGCGATCTGCGTCCTTTCCGCGCACGGTGTCGCTCCGGCAGTGCGCGAGAACTGCGAGCGGCGCGGCCTGCAGGTGGTCGACGCCGTCTGCCCGCTGGTGTCGAAGGTGCACGCCGAGGCTCGGCGCTACGCGGACACCGGCCACCTCGTCGCCCTCGTCGGCCACGCCGACCACGTCGAGGTGATCGGGACGCGCGGCGAGCGGCCGGAGTCCACCGTCGTGATCGAGTCGCCCGAGGACGCCGAGCGCCTCGACTCGAACGGCAAGCCGATCGCGGTGATCACGCAGACGACCCTGTCGCTCGACGACGTCGCGGAGACCGTCGACGCGCTGGAGCAGCGCTTCGGCGACCTCAAGCGGCCTGCCGCCGACGACATCTGCTACGCGACGCAGAACCGCCAAGACGCGGTCAAGGAAATGGCCCTGCGCGGCGCCACGCTGGTGCTGGTGATCGGCTCGGAGACGAGCTCGAACGCCCGGCGTCTCGTCGAGGTCGCCGAGCGCGCCGGATCCGCGGCCACGCTCGTCGACGGCGAGAGCGCGCTTCCCTCGGACCTGCTCGCCGGACACGAGGTCGTCGGCCTCACCGCCGGCGCCTCGACACCGGATGAGCTCGTCCAGCGTGTGATCGGCCAGCTCAACGTCCACGGCTACGAGGGCGTCGAGGAGGTCGAAGTCGCTCGGGAAGACGTTCAGTTCCGCCTTCCCCGCGAAGTGGCCTCATGACGAGCGTCGAGATTCCCGTCTCGATCGCGGCCGCGCTGCCGAACTTGACGGTGCTCGACATCACGAACGACGTCGCGCATGAGGTCGGGCGCGACGGCGGCGACGGGATCGCGTTCGTCTCGCCGAACGGCGATCCGTCGATCATCCGCGTGCAGGAGCGCGAAAGCGGCCTGTTCTGCGACCTCGAGGCGATGCTGGAACGACTCGTCCCGCTCGACATGGGCGAGCGCGAACAGATGCTTTCGCTCCTGCTCGGGCCGCGCACGGAGCAGATTCCCTTCAGCGACGGCCAGCTCAGCCTCGGCTACTACCAGCGGATCTTCCTGGTCGGCTTCGCCGGCGGCTCGCCGAGCGGCTGGACGCTGACCGTCGTCGGTTGAACCGCCGCCGCTAGCGCGGCAGACTTACTGTCGTGAAGAGCGCCAGGCGACACCAGCGCCTGCTTTCGGTGCTCGCCTTCGGCTTGCTCGCGCTCGTCGCCGAGCTCGTCGGCCGCAGCCTGATCCATCGGCTCGACGTCGGCCGGCACGTCGCCACCCCCAGCTACGCGAGCGCGGAGTACTACCCGTTCCTGCTCGCGGGCGTGAAGGTCGGCGTCGCGCTGCTCCTGGCCAGGCTCGCCTGGCGGTTCGCGAAGGCCCGGTCGGCCGCGCGTGCCGGCCGGCGCTTGTTGACCGCCGTCGGCGCAGCTCCGCAGCGAAGCGTTCCGCGGCCGCGGCTGACCCTCTCGCCCCGGCTCTGGCTGACGATGTTCGTGGTCACCTCGCTCTTCTATCTCGTCCAGACGGACGCGGAACAGGTCTCGACGGGCGAGTGGCCGCTGTTCGCGCCGTGGTTGCACGGGACGGCGCTGCCCGTCTTCGCCGTGCTGGCCGTGCTGGCGGCGCTCGCCTGGGGCGCGGTGGCGCGTTGGCTCGCCGAGTACGAGGAGTACGCGGAAGAGACGATCCTGCATGCGCGCCTGCTGACCGACGGCGTCGACCCGCCTGTCCTCGCGGGCTCTTGCGAGGACGGACTGGCACCGCGGCGCCTGTTCGGCCTCGCGCTCGACAGCCGCCCGCCTCCGGCATTCGCCTGACCCGCGGCTCGTTCCTCCATAGAGGCGCCGCGGGCGCGGAATCGAGCGCCGACCTGCTGGAGGTGGGATGGAAAGCCATGTTGCAACCGAACTACCGAGGGAACGAGCCCGTCGTTCGGCACGCGCCGCTTGCGTGCTCGCGCTGGGTCCACTGACTGTCCTTGGCGGCGTCGTCTGGGCGCTGCTGCAGCCCTATCGGATCACGCTCCTGAGCCCACGCGGCCAGGGGTTCTGGTGGCTGGTGGTGGAGGCGCCGCTCCTGGTCATGCTCGTGGGCGTCCTGTTCGCGATCGTGATCGCGCCGGGCCTCGTCGAGGATCTCGAGGAGGAGGAGGAGGAGGAGCGTGCAACCGGCCGCTGAGTTCGTCCACTGGCTTTTCGCGACGGGCTTCCTGATCCTCGGCCTGCTCCTGCTCGCCGAGGCGATCGTGGGCGAGGAGGCCTGGCGCCGGCGCGCGTGGCGGCCCTACCTGTGGCCCTCGTTCGCCTTCCTGATGGGCGTGCTGATGTGGCCGGTGATGGTCTTCTACACCAACTCGACCATCCACATGCTGGCGCACGGCGCCTGGGCCCAGACGATGATGCTCGCCGGCGCTGCCGAGCTCGGCCTTGCTCGGGGCAAGTTTCGGAGCCAGTACTGGAAACTGACCTCCGCGCTCGCCTTCGCCATCTCCGGAACGGCGATTCTCGTGCACGAGCAGAACGGCTGGCTGTTCTCGCGCGCGGCGTTTCTGCATCACGCGATCGGCTGGACCGTCCTGCTGGGGCTCGTGTTCCCGCTCGGTCGGGCATTGCGACCTCACTCCGGCGCCTTCCGGACGGGTTTCGCGCTTCTTTTCGTCGCGATCGCCGTGATGCTCTACTCCGACCGCGACGTCGCGCCGATCTTCGGGCACCTCTCGCCCGAGGCTGGAGCGCAGCACCGATGAAGCGACTGGGCGTCGTAGCCCTCGTCGCGCTCACGGTGCCTTCCTCGGCGCTCGCCCATGCCTCGCTCCGGGACAGTTCGCCCGAGTTCCGCCAACGGCTCGCGGTCTCGCCGCGAGAGGTGGTGCTGAGCTTCGACCAGCCCGTGAGCCCGATGCCGCGCTCGATCCAGGTGCGAACGGCGAAAGGCGGGCTGGTCTCAGGCTCGGCGCGGACGACCGACCGCGGCCACCGCCTCCGCGTGCCCGTGCGGCAGCTTGCACGGGGCGCCTACACGGTGCGGTGGCAGGCGCTCTCGGGTGACGGCCACGTGGTCTCGGGCGTGTTCACGTTCGGGGTGCGCGTCGACGCGCCGCCGCCGACCGAGGCGTTCGGCGCCAAGGGCCCCACCCGTGCGGAAGACCTGGTGCGCTGGGCGTATTTCCTCGCCCTTGCGCTGCTCCTCGGCGGGCTCGGTTTCCGCCTGCTCGTGTTGCGCGGCCCCCTCTGCGCGCGCGCGGCGCGACGTTTCTACTGGGTCGTCGGAGCCGGAGTCGTCGCGACGATCGAGGTCGGCATCGTTGCTTTCCTCCTGCGCGCCGAAGGCGCCCTGCAGCTTCCGTTCGGCCGGCTGCTCTACGGCGATCTCTCGCCGATCGCGGGCGGAACGCGGTTCGGCACGGCCTTCATCGTGATGACGCTCGGCTATGCCCTCGTCGCGGCGCTGCTCTTTCTCGCCTGGCTGACCGACCGCGAGCTGTTGCTGTGGCCGGCCTTTCTGCTCGCCCTGGGATTCGCCGCCGGCCTCTCGCTCTCGGGCCACTCGGCCACAGATGCGGGCTCGTCCTGGAAGACCGAGCTGGCGGACTGGGTGCATCTCGGCGCCGCCTCGCTCTGGGTCGGGGGTCTCGTGCAGCTCGCGCTCGTAGTCTGGCCTGCAGCGCCCGAGCTCCGGCGGACGGCGTTTCTCCGCTTCTCTCGCCTTGCGACTGTCTTGATCGCAGTCGTGCTCTCAGCGGGCCTCTACCTGAGCATCGTGCGCCTGCCCGAGGTTTCCGATCTCTGGACCGAGGGTTACGGGCAAGTCCTGATGGTCAAGCTCGGCCTGGTCGCGCTCGCGCTCGGCTGGGGCGCGCTCCACCATTTCGTCGCCCGCCCCGCGCTCGAGCTCGGCAACGACGGGATGCTGACGCGGCTGTCCCGCAGCCTGGTCGGCGAGAGCGCGGTCGGGATGGCGGTGCTGCTGGCCGCGGCGATCCTGGTCAACTCCGCACCCCCCGCCAAGCCGGCGCCGCAGCCCCCACAGGCCGTTAGCGTCCAGCGCTAATGCTTTGGGCGATCTCCGGCGGGGCCGGTTTTCTGGGCCTGCATCTCGCGCGGCGCCTGCTCGCCGACGGGCACGAAGTGCGCACGCTCGACGTGGCGCCGCTCGACGACCCGGAGCTGGAACGAGCGGTCGAGGAGCTGCGCGGCGACGTCCGCGATGCGGGCAAGGCCGCGGAGCTCACCGCGGGCGCCGACGTGGTCGTGCACGCCGCGGCCGCCCTGCCGATCCAGGCCTCGCGCGAGAGCATCTGGGCGGTCAACGTCGAGGGCACCGCGAACGTGCTCGCGGGAGCGCTCGAGACGGGCGCTCGGGCGATCCTCATCTCCTCGACCGCGGTCTACGGCGTCCCGGAAAAGCACCCGATCGAAGAGAAGGACCCGCTCGTCGGGGTGGGCCATTACGGAGAGTCCAAGATCGAGGCCGAGCGGGTCGCGCAGGATTTTGCCCGACGCGGTCTCGAGACCGTGATCCTCCGCCCGAAGACGTTTATCGGCCCGGAGCGGCTCGGCGTGTTCGAGATCCTGTTCGACTGGATCCGCGAGGGCCGCCGCATCTACATCCTCGGCAAGGGTCACAACCGTTACCAGCTGCTCGCGGTCGATGATCTGGTCGACGCGATCGTGCGCGCGGCCGGCTCGGATGTCGCGGGGGAGACGTTCAACGTGGGCGCGAAGGAGTTCGGCACCGTGCGCTGCGACCTGCAAGCGCTGATCGACCATGCGGGTTCGGGCTCGCGACTTCGACCCGTGCCCGTGCGGCCGGCCGAGGCGGTGCTGCGGCTGCTCGAGTTGCTGCGCTTGTCGCCGCTCGCCGAGTGGCATTACAAGACAGCTCACCGGGATTCTTTCGTGGACGTCTCGAAGGCGGAGCGCCTGCTCGGCTTCGCGCCGCGGCTCTCGAACGAGGAGGCCCTGAAGGGAACGTACGACTGGTATCTGGAGAACCGAGAGCGGCTCGCGGGCGCCGAGGGCGTGACGCACCGAGTCGCCTGGAACCAGCGCGCCCTGAGCCTACTGAAAAGGCTTAGCTAGACGTGGCGCCCGGTCGGAGCGCCACGTCCGTCTTCGTTGCCGGTGCCCCAAAGGGCGCTCGACCGCACCGTCGCACAGAAACTGCAGTCCTGCCTGGACATACCCCTCCTCTCCGCGCCGGCTCCGGCGCGGTACCGCAGTTACTGATCCGCCGTCGTCGCGCCTAGAGCGAGTCGCTCCAGGACACGTCACTCCAAGAGACCGTCCCGCCGGTAGCGCCGGCCGACCCGTAGAGGTCGACGACCATCGAGGAGTTGAACGACACGATCACAGCCGAGCCCCCGGACGTGCTGTAGGCCTTCAGACCGTTGCCGGTAGTCGCACCGGCCGTTCCGGGAGCTACGAGCGCGATCGCGGCGACCAAGGCAGCTGCGACGGCAGCGATCTTGCCTGAACCCCAAACGGCGTTCGGCCGACCGTTGCCTCGAGTGGTGCCTTCGTGTCTCGCCATCCCGTCTCTCTTCCTCCCTACGCCCGCGCTCGGCGCGGGGCCGCAGTTACGAACCTGCCGGAAAGTAGGTGAACGCCCCGCCCGGTTCGTCACCCGTTCGGGGGAGGAAGACCGAAATTCCCCCGTTCGAGGGATCGAGGGGACGTCCTAAACTCGCCGCATGACCGATTGGGACACCTTCTTCGACGAGCTCTACCTCGAGACGTACCTGCCGCGGATCGAGAAGTGGGACTCCGTGGCGGAAGCGACGGCCGCGGTCGAGCTCGCCGGCTCCGCGCCGGGGGCCGAGATCCTCGACAGCCCGTGCGGCTTCGGGCGCCATTCGATTCCGCTCGCCGATGCCGGCTACCGGGTCACCGGGATCGACCGCTCATCGACGCAGCTCGCCGAAGCGAAGCGGCGGGCCGGCGAGCGCGAGTGGCCGCGCTTTCTCGAGGCCGATTACCGCGAGCTGCCGTTCGAGGAGGCGAGCTTCGACACCGTGCTCAACCTTTTCTCCTCGCTTGGGTACCGGGGCGAGGACGAGACTCGGGTTGTGCTCTCCGAGTTCAGACGCGTGCTGCGGCCGGACGGAACGCTCGTGTTCGAGACCATGCACCGCGACCGCTTGATGAACATCTTTCGCGAACGCGACTGGGAGGAGCTCCCGGACGGCGACATCCTCCTGGAGGAGCGGTCCTTCGACCCGGTCGCCAGCGTGAACCAAACGAAGCACAGGCTCATTCGGATGGACGGGAGCCACGCCGAATTCGATTACGCGCTGCGGGTCTACACGGCGACCGAGATCGAGGCAATGCTGAAGGAGGCCGGGTTCGGTGCGGTCGAGTTCTTCGGCGGCCTGGTCGAGCGCAAGCCTCTCTCGCACGAGCATCGGCTGGTCGCGGTCGCACGCCCGTAAACTCGCCGACGTGAGCGAGCTCGCCAACTACCGCGACCGCTTCCCCATCCTCGCCGAGACGACCTACCTGATCAATCACTCGCTCGGCGCGATGCCCGCCGCGGCCGAGGAGCGTCTGCTCCAGTACGTCGACGAGTGGAAGACGCGCGGCGTCCGTGCCTGGAGCGAGGGCTGGTGGGAGACGCCGTTCACCGTCGGCGACC
>JBIOYJ010000137.1:0-17038 GCA_044870105.1 Gaiellaceae bacterium
CCAGCGAGCTTGCGCGCCTCGACGGCGGCGAACGTGTAGGTCGACATTGCCCGGGCCGCCTCGACGCGCGCCGCCTTCATCGGCTTGCCGGCCTCGTCCGAGATCAGCCTCGCGACCTCGTCCTGCCTCCGACCGAGGTAGCCGGCGACCTTGACGAGCACCTCGGCGCGCTTGTGCGCGGGCAGCGGCTCGCGCATCGCCTGTTCCGCCGCATCGATCGCGCGCGTCGTCTCCGCCGAGCCCGCCTTGGCGACCCGGCCGACCGTCTCGCCGGAATACGGCGAGTGAACGTCGATCCAGTCCCCGGTGTCGATCCACTCGCCGCCGATGAACAGGCGTTTCTCCGACACGGTAACCGCCACGGCATGAGTCTAGTTGCCGGGCCCAGACTCCCGATCTCGCGGATGAAAATTGACCTGAGTGCCGGGAGAAGCGATCCTCTGCGCGTTCGCGACGTCGTTTCGAGGGGAGAGTGAGTGATGAGGAACGGATTTCTTCGGCGGCCGACGCACGCCGTGCTCGCGGTCGCCGCATTCGCGTTGCTCGTGGCGCCTTATGCGTTCGGGGGCGGAGCGCGCGACGAAAGCGGGGCCCGCGACAAGAAAGCTTTCTTCGACGCTCGCCAGACGCCGGCGGCCCAGACGGAGCTGCGCGCTCGCGCGGCGAGGCTCCGCTCGGAGCCCCCGGCGGCCGCGGCGGCACTCAAGCGCTCGCTGGGCGTGGAGGGGGTGCTATCCCTCGACCCGCTCACGTCGACGGCCCGCCTGGTCGGGCGCACGGACGGGTTCCTGACCGGCTCGAGCCGCGCAGCGCCGTCGGCGGTCGCGCTCGCGTACGTGACGCGGAATGCCGCGGCGATCGGGCTGAGCCGGGAGGCGCTCGCGTCGTTCAAGCTCGTTCGCGACTACGTCTCGATCGACGGGACGCACCACTTGTTCTACGTCCAGACGATCGGTGGCGTGCCGGTCTTCGGCAACGGCCTGAAGGCCAACGTGACAAAGGACGGCCGACTGATCAACGTGCTCGGCTCGCCGCTCGGCAGCCTGGCCGCGGCGACGTCATCGCCTCGCATCACGAGCAGCCGGGCCGTCGCGGTTGCGACGCTGGACGCCGGTCTGGCCGCCGTTCCTCTCAAGGGCCAATCGGCGAAGCAGGTCTACTTCCGCACGGTTCGGGGCACGCGGCTCGCGTACCGCACGATCGTGGGCTCGGGCTCCCAGCAGTACCTGAGCATCGTCGACGCGACGAGCGGCGCGATCCTGTACCGGAACAGCCTCGTCGACTACGCGAGTGCGCAGGTGTTCGACTACTACCCCGCGGCACCCGCGGGCGGGACGCGCCGTTCGGCCTCGCTCGACGCTTGGCTTCCGGCCGGCGCGAACACGCTGAATGGCCCCAACGTCCACGCCTACTCCGACATCGACGACTCGGATGCAGCGTCCGCCGCCGAGGAGACGGTCAAGGATGCGACGGGCAACTTCAACTTCGCGTTCTCGACCTTCAACGGGAGCGCGTGCGTCAAGTTCGTGCCCTGCACATGGAACCCCAACCAGAAGTTCTCGTGGAACACCAACCGGAACGAGAGCGCCACCCAGCTCTTCTTCCTGATCAACACGTTCCACGACCACCTGGCGGCGGCTCCGATCGGGTTCACGCCGGCTGCTGGGAACTTCGAGGGCAACGACCCGGTTCAGGGGGAGAACCTCGACGGCGCGAACACCGCCGGCGGGCTCCCCGACGCGAACCACATCGACAACGCGAACTTCGCGACACCGCCGGACGGGATCCCGCCGCGGATGCAGATGTTCCTCTGGCACCAGCCTGGGGCCAAGTTCCCGAGCAAGGATCCGTTCATCGCGGCGAACGGCTCCGACGAGGCCGACATCGTCTACCACGAGAACACACACGGGCTCTCGAACCGGCTCGTCATCGACGCGAACGGCAACTCGACCCTCGGCGGCGGCCAGGCCGGCGCGATGGGCGAGGCCTGGAGCGACTGGTATGCGATGGACTTCCTCGTCAAGCAGGGGTTCCAGGCCGACTCGGCCGCTGCTGGAGAGGTTCGGATCGGCAACTACGTCGGCTGGGGCAACGACCTCATTCGCAGCCAGCCCTTGGACTGCCCGGTCGGCGGCGGTGGCGGAGCCTGCCAAGGCGGCTTCGCAACAGGTCCCGGCGGTTACACCTACGGTGATTACGGCAAGGTCGCCGGCGTCACCGAAGTACACGCGGACGGCGAGATCTGGGCCGAGACGCTCTGGGATCTTCGCGCCGCGGTCGGCTCCAACACGGCGGAGAGCCTCGTGACCCGGGCGATGGAGCTGTCGCCCGCGAACCCGTCGTTCCTGGACATGAGGAACTCGATCCTCCAGGCCGACGCCGTCGCGGGAGGCGCGAACCACAACACGATCTGGTCCGTCTTCGCGCACCGGGGCATGGGCTACTTCGCGGGAACGATCAGCGGCGACGACACCAAGCCGGTCGAGAACTTCAGCCTGCCGCCTGCTGCCGGCACATCCCAGGGCAAGCTGATCGGCGCCGTCTCCGACCAGGACACCGGCAAGGCGATCGGCGGGGCGACCGTGGCGTTCGGCGGCCACAACTCCGGCTTCCCAGGCGACCTGGCCGCGCTGACCGACGCGAACGGACGCTACTCAGTGAACGGCATCTTCTTCGGGACGTACCCGAAGGTGTTCGCCGCCGGCCCCGGCTACGACACGGTCGTCCTCTCGAGCCTGACGATCAACAAGCCGACGACGATCCAGAGCTGGTCGCTGCGCCGCGACTGGGCAGCGCTCGGAGGTGGCGGATCGGTCATCGACTTCAACGGGCCCGACTACACCGACTTCGGGTGCGGGCCGTCCGGTGCGATCGACCAGTCGCTCGGGACCGGTTGGGGCAGCGACACCGACGAGAACGCGACCGCGACCGGCCGGGTGACGCCGAAGTTCGTCACGATCAAGCTCCCGGTCGCGGTGAACATCGCCGAGATCGCCGTCGATCCGTCGAACACGTGCGGCGACGCCGGCAGCGCGTCCACGCACCGGTACACGATCGAGACCTCGGTCGACGGGCAGACGTTCAAGCTCGTCAACCAGGGCGTCTTCTACGCCGCGAACCGCGCGCACCTGAACTCGGTGACGCCGCTCGCTCCGGACGCGGTCTCGAACGTTCGCTACGTGCGCTTCACGATGGTGAACCCCCAGGTGCCGGAGATCGGCAACGCCTGCACCGACGCGTCGAACTGCGGCGACAACGGCGTCCCGACGCGGTGCGGCCCGAGCGCGCCGAGCCCCGGCAACTTCAGTGGCTGCACATTCATGGACATGTCCGAGATCGAGGTGTACGGCCGCCCGGCCTAACCGCGACCAAGGACCCGAGCAGGGAAGGGCCGCCCCCCGGGCGGCCCTTCTTCCTCCCGGAATCGCCGCGGGCCGAGGGGCTACGCTTGAGGCGGGATGCGAACCGTCTCGCTGATCTCGACCGCGCCGGTCAAAGGGTTCCGGCTGCTGCACCCGACCGAGGTCCAGCTGACGCCGCGTGGGGTCGTCGAGAACCGCCGGTTCTTCCTCGTCGACGGCGAGGGGCGCCGGCTGCGAAGCTCGCTGACAGCCTGGCCGGTCGTCGTCTCCGGCGAGTACGACCCCGAGCGGGAGTTGCTGCGGATGACGTTCCCGCACGGAACGGTGGAGGCTCGGGCCGAAGCGAACGGCGAGGAGCTGACGTGCGATTTCAACGGGCGGGCCGTTACGGCACGGATCGTCGAGGGGCCGTGGGAAGAGCCGCTTGCCGAATTGGCCGGTCACCCGGTGCGCGTGGCGCGGCCGCCCGAGCCCGGGATGTGCTTCGAGGCGCCGGTCACGCTGATGTCGGAAGCGTCGCTCGGGCGGCTCGGCCACGAGGCCAAGGGTGACGTCGACGGGCGGCGGTTCCGGCTTCTGTTCACGCTGGCCGGTTGCGGTTCCCACGAGGAGGACGAGTGGGAGGGGCGTCTCCTCCGGATCGGCGGCGCCACGATCCGGGTCGGCGGCCCAGTGCCGCGCTGCGCCGCCACGACACGTGATCCGGATACCGGGGCTCGCGACCTCGACACGCTCCGCCTGATCAAGAACTACCGGGGTGTCCGCGACGGCGAGGCGATCGACTTCGGGGTTTATGGAGAGGTCGAGGAGCCGGGCGCCGTCCGGGTCGGCGATCCCGTCGAGCTGCTTTGAGCTCCGACGCGCTGATCGTCGACGCCGTCCGCTCGCCGATCGGAAAGCGGGACGGGACGCTTGCCAAGGTCCGCGGCGACGAGCTTTGCGCCCAGGTGCTCAACGGACTTGTCGCTCGAGCCGAGCTCGACCCGGCCGAGGTCGAGGACGTGCAGATGGGCTGCGTGACCCAGATCGGGGAGCAGGGCTGGAACATCGGTCGCATGGTCCCCCTCGTCGCAGGCTGGCCGGAGACCGTGGGCGGGACGACCGTCGACCGTCAGTGCGGCTCGTCAATGCAGACGAACTTCAACGCGGCGGCGGCGATCTGGTCGGGTCAGCTCGACCTCGTCGTCTCGGCAGGCGTCGAGATGATGTCTCGCGTCCCGATGGGCTCGAGCGGCGGCGACCTCTCGGAGTCCTTGCTCGACCGATGGGAGATCGTCCCGCAGGGGGTCGCGGCCGAGGTGATCGCCGAGGAGTGGGGCTTGACGCGCGAGCAGCTGGACGAGTACTCGCTCGAGTCTCACCGCCGCGCTGTGGCGGCCATCGACGGCGGCCGCTTCGAGCGTGAGATCGTGCCGGTCGAGCTCATCAACCCGCACGTGGGCACGCTGTTCGCCGTCGACGAGACCCCGCGCCGCGACAGCTCGCCGGATCAGATCGCGCAGCTGCGCCCGGCCTTCCTTCCCGAAGGCAAGATCACGGCCGGGAACTCGAGCCAGATCTGCGACGGCGCCGCAGCCGTGCTCGTGGCAAGCGAACGCACCGCCGCGCGCCTCGGGCTTGAGCCGCGGGCCCGCTTCGTCTCGTTCGGCGTGTCGGGTGTCGACCCGCACCGGATGCTGCACGGCAACCCGCAGTCATGCGAGAAAGCCCTTGCCAAGGCGGGTCTCGCCTGGGACGACATCGCCGTGATCGAGGTCAACGAGGCATTCGCTTCGGTCGTTCTTCAGTTCGCGAAGGACGCGGGGCTCGAGGACCGTTTCGACGACATCAACCCGAACGGCGGCGGGATCTCGCTCGGCCATCCGCTCGGCGCGACCGGCGCCAGGATCACGGCCACGCTCGTCAGCGAGCTCGAGCGCCGCGAGGCCCGGTACGGGATCGCGACCATGTGCGTCGGGTTCGGTCAGGCGATCGCGGCGGTCATCGAGCGCGTTTGAACTGGCTCCTTATTCGCGGCCGCGGCGAGCGGCCGCTCGACGCGCGCGTCGATCCCGCCGGGATCTCGGCCCATTCGTCGACGAGACGCCCGTCAGTGCAGCGTGGCGACCGCGCCATCCTCTACGCGGCCGTCTGGCAGGCGGTCTTCGGCGTCGTCGAGGTCGTCGGCGAGCCGGAGAACGACCCCTCGCGAACCCGGTGGTCGTGGCGATTCCCGATCCGGCCGCTCGTCGTCGTCGGCGACCTGCACGACGCGCCGGCGGTCGAGGAAGCCGGGATCTTCCCGCAGAGCCTATGGCGACACTCCCACATCCGTCTCACGGAGGAGCAGTTCTCCGCCGCGCAGCGGCTCATCGAGGCGGCGACCTTGACAGGATCGACAGCCTGAAGGTCTTCGACTTCGACTCGGCGCCGGCCAAGCCGATCGGCCCTGCAGCGCACGTCACTCCACTCGCGGCGGGCGATTCGGCGCATGTCGTCTGCATCCGACTCGGCCCGGGCGGCGTCCTCCCTCGGCACCCGGCGGCCTCGGATCAGCTCTTCGTGGTCGTGCAGGGCGAGGGATGGGCGAGCGGCGGCGACGGCTCGGAGCAGCCGATCGCGGCCGGAACCGCGGTGCTCTGGACCGCGGGCGAGGAACACGAGAGCCGCACGCACGGCGGCCTGACCGCGATCGTAGTCGAGGCCGAACAGCTCGATGCCTGAGGATCCGAAGGACATCGTGCGGCGCGGCTACGACGCAATCTCCGAGCGCTACGCCGCCTGGCAGCGCGAGCCCGAGGCGGGCACGTGGCCTGCGATCCAGTGGGTGCACGCGCTGGATCGCCGCCTGTCCCCGAACGCAGAAGTGCTCGATCTCGGTTGTGGGAACGGCCGTCCGGCGGCCGCTGAGCTTGCGCGCAGGCACCGCGTCCGTGGGGTCGACATCTCGGCGGCGCAAATCGCGCTCGCCAGGCGGAATGTTCCCGCAGCGGAGTTCGAGGTCGCCGACGCGACCGAGCTCGTGCTGCAGCCCGAGAGCATCGACGCAGCCGTGGCGCTCTTCATGCTCTGGCACATTCCGCGACCTGAGGCAGGTGAGCTCGTCGGCCGCATCGCGACGTGGCTTCGGCCGGGAGGGTTGTTCCTCGCCACCCTTGGCGCTCGAGCCGAGGACGGCGAGCCGCGCGTGGAGGAATGGCTTGGCGCACCCATCTACTTCGCCCGACTGAGCGAGCCGACGGGCCGGCGCTGGCTCGCGGAGGCGGGCTTCGAGCTGCTGGAGGCCGAGATCGTCCCGCAGATCGAGCACGGCAGGGAGGTTCCCTTCCTGTGGGTGCTCGCCCAGAAGCCCGAGTAGGATCGCGCGCCGATGACGGTACGGCGGGTTGGAGTCGTGGGGCTCGGAACGATGGGGGCCGGAATCGCGCAGGTGAGCGTCCAGGCTGGGTTCGAGACCGTCGGGCGCGAGGTCAGCGCTGAGCTCGCCGAACGAGGCCGCTCCACGATCGACCACTACCTCACGCGGGCGGTCGCGAAGGAGCGCATGTCGCAGGCGGACAAAGACGCCGCGATCGGGCGGCTCACGCTCACAACCGAGCTCGCCGACCTCGCCGACTCCGACCTCGTCATCGAGGCCGTGCTCGAGGAGCTCGATCTCAAGCGTGAGGTCTTCGCGGAGCTCGACCGGATCACGCGGCCCGAGGCGGTGCTCGCGACGAACACGTCGGCGCTCTCGGTATCCGAGATCGCCGAGGCGACGAGGAATCCCGCGCGCGTGGTCGGCATGCACTTCTTCAACCCGGCGCCGGTGCTGCCGCTGGTGGAGATCGTGCGCGCGGACCAGAGCTCGGACGAGGCCGTGCAGGCCGCGTACGACTGGGCTGAGCAGGCCGGGAAGCAGCCCGTGAGGTGCAATGACACTCCCGGCTTCATCGTCAACCGCATCCTGATCCCGTTGCTGAACGACTGCGTCCGGGTGCTGGACGAGGCCGGCGTGGAGGCCGAGGACATGGACAAGGCGATGAAGAACGGCGCCGGCTGGCCGATGGGGCCCTGCGAGCTGGTCGACCTGATCGGGATCGACATCCACGTCCACGCCTCGGAGGCGCTGCACGCGAAGCTCGGCGAGGAGCGGATGGCGCCGCCCGAGCGCCTGGTGCAGATGCTGAACGACGGACGTCTCGGCCGCAAAACGGGGCAGGGTTTCTTCAGCTACTAGCCGCCGAACCCGGCGGCGCGCTTTCGCTCGGGCGTGGCAAGCCATTCGAGCACGGCCTCGCGCGAGAAGCGCCAGTGGCGCCCAATCTGCCGGCCGGGAAGCTCTCCACGCCCGGCCAGCGCACGGACGGTCTTGACGTCCACCTGGAGCAGCTCGGCAAGTTGCTCCGCGGTGAGGACGTCGGGCTGGCTGGACGGCACTGCGCGCCCGACGACGATGTCGCCGCCCAGATGACGCTCGACGAGCTCGGTCACGAGCTCGCGCTTTGGCGTCTTGAGCTCGAACGAGGCGCGGTCGAGCTTCTCCGCGGCGGCTCGGGGCAGGCGCACGAACAGCGCCGAGGTGTCATCTGATATCGCGATATTCGGATGATATCGTCGCCGCGTGGCGAGAAAAGCGTTCCTGCTCGGAGGAAGCGGCCAGACCGGCCGCGCGCTCGTCCCGCGGCTGCTCGAGCGCGGCTGGGAAGTGGTGGTCGGCAGTCGCGGCGAACGCGACGACCTGCCCGCCGGCGTGCGGCATGCACGAGTGGATCGCGACGACGATCAGGCGCTTCGCGCAGCTGTCGCCGGCGGCTTCGACGTGCTCGTCGACTTCGTCGCCCTCGAGCCAGAGCATGCAGATCAGCTGCTCGCGCTGCGCGACGCCGTGCGCTCGGTCATCGTCATGTCGAGCGCAGCCGTATACGTTGATTCGGAGGGCCGCGGCTTCGAGCCGCCGGAGCTGCCGAAGCTGCCGGTGCCGGTCACCGAGCGGCAGCCGACGGCGACCGCCGAGCCCACGACCTACGCGACGAAGAAGGCCGAGATCGAGCGCAGGCTGCTCGGGCAGAGCGAGCTCCCGGCGACGATTTTCCGGGCGGGGACGATCTACGGTCCGGGCACCCACTTTTCCCGGGAGTGGTACTTCGTCAAGCGGGCGCTCGACGGCCGGCCCGCGATCGTCCTCGCAGATCGTGGCCGTAGCCGCTTCCACCCGGTATCGGTGCACACGCTCGCCGAGCTGATCTGGCTGTCCGCCGAGCGGCCGGGCCGGCGGGTTCTCAACGCCGGCGATCCGGAGCCGCCGACGGTGCTCGAGATCTCACGGGCGATCGCGGCCGTGCTCGAGCACGACTGGACCGAGGTGCTCGTCGCGGGAACGCCGGGCGTGGGCGAGACACCATGGTCGCTCCCGCACCCGTTCGTGATGGATATGACCGAGGCCGAGTTCGAGGTCGGCTACCAGCCGATCACGAGCTACGCGAAGGCCGTTCCGGAAACGGCTCGATGGCTCGTCGAGGCTACGCACGGCCGCGACTGGCGTGAGGTATTGCCGCGCTCGGCCGAGTACATGAAGGACGACTTCGACTACGAGACAGAAGACGCGTTTCTTCGCGCTCTCGCGGCCTCTGAGCGGTGAGCTTTCGGCAGGAATATCGATGCTTACGCATCCCTTACAATGCGCTCATTCCGGACACACCTGCGGTCCCGATACTTAGCGCCTGATGCGGCGCGCGCTCGTCATCGTTTTGGTCACCCTGGGCTTGGCCGTCCCGGCGGTCGCCCTTGCCGGCGACACCGCCAGCGACGACGGCACGCTTTCGGTGCGGTCGGGCAAGGGAAAGATCGTGCTCCGCCTTGCCCGCGGTGCCGTGATCGGGCGGCTCGGCAGGGGGAATGTGACCGCCGACGATTTCGTCGAAACCGACAATACGCGGATCGACTTCTGGGGCTGCGAGCGAACGAAGCCGATCGACGAGAACACCACTGTCTGCAGCGGCACCTACATCCGCTTCCGCGCGATCGGCGATCGGTACCGGCTGACCGTGAGCGGAGGCGGCATCTTCCTGTCTGCCGTGGGCCGCGGACAGATTCTGCTCGACGGAAGGGGCGATCCCGAGGCAGGCATCTTCCGTGACGGCGTCTACTCGTTGAACGGCGATCCCTACAAGTCGCTCCCCGACGTGGCGGACACCTTCGCGCTTGCTCCGCCGGTCGAGGGCTGACGGGCGCCTCTGGCATCCTGAGACCGTGGCGACCCAGGCACAGACGGTGCTCGTGGTCGAGGATGAGAGCTCGATCGCCTCGTTCGTCTCGCTCTATCTGAAGAACGCCGGCTACGGCGTGCGCGCGGTGGGCACGGGTCAGGCGGCCCTGGACGAGGTCGAGCGCTCGGAACCCGCGCTGATCGTGCTGGATCTGATGCTGCCCGACATCGACGGCATCGACGTGTGCCGCCGAATCCGCCAGAAGCACGAGGTCCCGATCCTGATGCTGACAGCCCGGGACGAAGACGTCGACAAGATCATCGGGCTCGAGGTCGGCGCGGACGACTACCTGACGAAGCCCTTCAACCCGCGGGAGCTGATTGCGCGCGTGAAGTCGATCCTCCGTCGCGCCGCGCCGGAACGACGCCAACCGCAGACGAGGCAGATCCGCCACGGCGAGCTGACGATCGACGCCGGCCGCCGCGAGGCGAAGGTCGGCGAGCAGGAGATCCAGCTGGCACCGAAGGAGTTCGATCTGCTCTGGGAGCTGCTCGACCACCGGGGTCTGGTGCTGACGCGGGACCAGCTGCTGGAGCGGGTCTGGGGCTACACGTTCGCCGGCGACACCCGGACGGTCGATGTCCACGTTCGCCAACTCCGGCGCAAGCTCGGCGAGGCCTCGCCGATCGTCACAGTCTGGGGGGTCGGCTACAAGGTCGCGCCCTCGCGCGACACTGTGAACGCCTAACTTCGGGCAGGCCATGTTTCGGTCGCTCCGCTTCCGACTCCCGGCGTTCTTTCTCGTCGGCGTCGTCGTTGCGGGGCTGACGGCCACGGCGATCGCCGTACGCCTATTTCAGAACTACGCGCGAAACGAGTCCCTTTCCGACCTGAAGCGCGAGGCCTCCGGGCTGGCCCAGCTGTACGAGCAAGAGGCGGGGAAGAAAGTCGAGGCGCGCTTCTTCGTTCCGAAACGGCTCGAGCGCGCCACCGGCGACCAGATCTACTACGCGGAGGTGGCGCCCGGGATCAACCCCTTCCCCGGGCAGAATCCGGGCTGGCGGCCGTTGCCGACGCGGTACGTCGATTTCGACAAGCTCGAGGGGCGCAGGCAAATCACGTTCGAGTTCACGCCGCCGCGCGAAGATCGCACGTTCCTCGCGGTCGCTCGGCCGCTCGGATTCCGCGGCCACACCTTCGGTGCGCTCGTGGTCGCGACGCCGAAAGGAGAGCTGCGCGCGCAATGGTTGCGCCTGGTCGAGCGCCTGGCGATCGCCTTCGTCGGCGGTCTCGCAGTGGCCGGCCTGCTGGCCTGGTACCTCTCGCGCCGGATCACGCGACCGGTGCTCGCACTCTCTCGCGCGACCGACGCGGTGGCGCGGGGCCACTACGAGGTCGATGTCCCCGAGGTGCCGGGCGGCGGCGAGGTCGGCCACCTGGCCGATCGGTTCCAGCAGATGACGACGCGGCTGCGCGAGGCCGACGAGGTCGAGCGGAACTTCCTGATGACTGTCTCGCACGAGCTGCGCACGCCGCTGACTGCAATCCGCGGGCACGTCGAGGCGCTCCGTGAAGGTGTCGTCGAGGACGAGGTCGCGCGCGCCGAGTCCCTCGACGTAATCGCCGCCGAGAGCGGGCGGCTCGAGCGGCTCGTCGGGGACGTGCTAGACCTGGCGAAGCTCGACGCGCACCGCTTCACGCTCGTCCGCGAAGAGGTCGACATGGAGCGGCTGATCGACCGCGCGTACTCCACGTTCGCCGGAGAGGCGAGGCGCCGCGAGATCGACTATCGGAGAACGGTGAAGGCGAAGCCCATCATCACCTCAGACGGCGATCGAGTGCTCCAGGTGATTTCGAACCTGCTCGCGAACGCTTTCCGCTGGACGCCGGACGGCGGCAGGGTCGAGCTCGAGCTCGTCCAGGTCGACGGCACGATCCGCGTGGCCGTGGACGACAACGGGCCGGGCATCGGCTCACAGGAGCGTGAGCGGATCTTCCGGCCGTTCTGGTCGCGCGACGGTGGAGGCACCGGACTCGGGCTCGCGATCGCCCGCGAGCTCGCGCTCGCGCTCGGCGGCCGCATCGAGCTCCAGACCGCGCCGGGCAGGGGAAGCCGGTTCGAGCTGGTATTGCCGACCGAGCCCCGTTGAGACGTCGCTTGCGATGTCTCTTTCAGGCCGTGCGGGCTCTGCTCGCGCGGCCGTCTGCATTGACCGGTCGACACGGTGGAATAACGGAAGGACGGCTGTGAGCTCCCTGCCCGAACGAACCGAGGTCGTCGCGCTGCCGACCGAGTCGCGGCGCGGGCTCGGCCGTGCGGCTCTTTCGGCCCTCCGGCCCCGGCAGTGGACGAAGAACCTGCTGCTCTTCGCCGGCATCGTCTTCGCAGCCAAGCTCGGAGATGCCGGCCGCTGGGCCGAGGCGGTATCCGCTTTTGCCGCCTACTGCGCCCTTTCGAGCGCCGCCTACCTGGTCAACGACGTGCGCGACGCCGACGAGGACCGCAGCCACCCCGTCAAGCGCGAGCGGCCGATCGCGCGGGGCGAGCTCTCACCGGCCGCCGCGCTCGTGCTGGCAGGAGCCCTGGCGGTCGTCTCGCTCGCGCTTGTCATCCCGCTGGGGGTCTGGTCGATCGTCTTCCTGCTCGCCTTCGCGGCGCTCCAGGCCGCGTATTCACTGGGGCTCAAGCACGTCGTTCTGATCGACGTGATGGCGATCGGCGGCCTCTTCGTGTTGCGGGCCGCGGCCGGTGCGGAGGCGGTCGACGTTCGCATCTCGCCGTGGCTGCTGCTCTGCACCGCGCTGCTGGCTCTCTTCCTCGCCTTCGCGAAGCGCCGTGGCGAGCTCGTGCTCGTCGGCGCCGACCGGACTCCCGGCCGCCCGGTGCTCGAGGGCTACTCGCTCGAGCTGGTCGACCAGCTGGTATCCGTAGTCGCCGCCTCGACGGTGATCGCCTACTCGCTGTACACGTTCACGGCGCGTGACTCGAAGGCGCTGATGGCGACGATCCCATTCGTCCTCTTCGGCGTCTTCCGGTACCTGCTCCTGATCCATCGCCGTGACCTCGGCGAAGAGCCGGAGCAGGTGCTCTTGAAGGACGCGCCGATCCTGCTGGCGGTGGCGGGCTGGATCGTGACGGCGGCGACGATTCTCGTCCTCACCTGAAGCGCGGGCTCCTTCTCGCGGCCGCGCTGGCCGCCGCGGTCGTCCTCGGCCTCGGTCTGTATGCCGACTTCGGAAAACTCGGCGACGAGCTCGGCGCCTTTCGCTGGGAGCTGTTTCCCGCCGCGCTCGGACTGACGGCTGCGAACTACGCGATCCGGTTCGCGCGCTGGGAGCTCTACCGGCGGCGGCTCGGCATCGCGGTTCCGCGCGGGCGCAGCGCGTCGATCTTTGTTGCCGGGCTGACGATGACGATCTCCCCGGCGAAGCTCGGTGAGGTCTTGAAGTCGGCTCTCCTGCGGCGGTCGTTCGAGGTCCCAGTCCGCCGTTCGGCGCCGATCGTCCTCGCCGAGCGCGTGACCGACGCGACGGGTGTGGTCGTGCTCGCCGCCGTGGGAGGGGCAGGGGCGCTCGAGAGCTGGCCGCTGCTGCTGCTGGCGCTCGCGGGGGCGGTCGCGATCGCGGCGTTGGTGCGCTCCCCGTTGTTGGAGCGGTGGCCGCTGCTGGCGGAGGCCCGCTCGGCAGCGACCGAGCTGCTCGGCTTCCGGTTGCTCGTGGGGATGACGATTCTCTCGGCGGTTTCCTGGTTCTGCGAGTGCCTGGCGGCCTACGTCTGCGTGCGCGGGCTCGATCTCGACGTCTCTCTGGGCGAGACGGTGGCGGTCTTCTCGCTCGGGAGCCTGGCCGGCGCGTTGTCGTTCCTCCCGGGCGGCCTTGGCGTGGCCGAGACGAGCATGACCGCCCTGCTGCAGACCCTCGCGGAGGTGCCCAAGGTGGCCGCGGCCGCGGCGACGGTGCTGATCCGCCTCGCGACGCTCTGGTTCGCGGTCGCGCTCGGGCTGGTCGGACTGGCGGTGGAGGAGCGGCTAAGCCGCTACCCAGTCCGGCGCTCTTCGATCCGGTAGACGATCGCGCCTTCCCCGCGCCCGAGGTTGTCCTCGAAGCGCGAGAGCCGCTCGTCGACCGACTTCCAGCCGGAGGTGATGAGGTCGATCAGCAGGGCGAGATCGTCGACCCGGGCGTGGCGTTCGGCGGCGAGGTCGCCTTCGACCCGCTCGAGCCGCCGGATCGCCTGGTTCATCAAGCCGTGGATCTCGGCGACGTGGCGTCCGACCGGGAGGACCTGCTCGCGCACGCCGTCCTCGACGGCGCCCTCGACACGCCCCGGGAGCGTCGACTCGAGCTCGGCCGCCGTCTGCGCGAGCGACTCGAGCTCGGAGCGCGTGCGCTCGAGCGTGGCCTCGACGGCCGCCGGCTCGGGGCGCCCTTCGGCGACGGCGCGGAGCCGCTCCGTCGCCCGCTCGATCGCCGCGTAATCCATCGAAGGCGACGGTACCGTGTCCACCGGACGTATGAAGGTCTCCGAGCTCGACTATGAGCTCCCGCAGGAGCTGATCGCGCAACGCCCGCTCGAGCGGCGCGACGAGTCGCGGCTGCTCGTGTACGAGCGGGGGACCGGGGAGGTGCGCCATCGGCGTTTCTCCGAGCTCCCTGACGAGGTCGGCCCCGAGACGCTCGCAGTCGTGAACGACACGCGTGTGCTTCCTGCGCGGATCCCGATCGAACGTCCCCGCGGCGAGGTGCTGCTGTTGGAGCGGGCGGGAGAGAACGGGCTGTGGGAGGGGCTCGCGAGGCCGACCCGCCGGCTGCGGGCCGGCCGGCGCTACGGCGCCGTCGAGCTGGTCGAGCATCTCGGCGAAGGCCGCTGGCTGTTGCGGCTGGAGGGCGAACCCGCCGGCGAGCCACCGCTACCGCCGTACATCACCGAGCGGCTCAACGATCCCGAGCGCTACCAGACGGTCTACGCGGAGCGGGAGGGTTCGGCCGCCGCTCCGACGGCGGGGCTCCACTTCACACCTGAGCTACTCGAACGGCTCGACCTCGAGCGTGTGACCTTGCATGTCGGCCTCGATACCTTCCGCCCGATCTCCACCGACGACCTTGCCGACCACGAGATTCACAGCGAGCGGTACGAGGTTTCGGCGGAGGCGTGGGCGCGGATCTCTGTTGCAAGGGACGTCCTCGCGGTCGGGACGACCACCGTGCGTGTGTTGGAGTCGCTCGCCCGCGGCGCCCCGCTTGCAGGGCGCACCGAGCTCTTCGTCACGCCGGGCTTTGAGTTCCGGCGCGTCAACTCGCTGTTGACGAACTTCCACCTTCCGCGCTCGACGCTGCTCGCGCTCGTGATGGCCTTTGCCGGCGTGGACGAGATCCGCCGCCTGTACCGCCTGGCCATCGAGGAGCGGTACCGGTTCTACTCGTTCGGCGACGCGATGCTGATCAGATGAGCTTTCGCGTCACCGCCACCGACGGCGCCGCCCGCGCCGGCGTTCTCCGAACGGCTCACGGGGAGGTGAAGACGCCGGCGTTCATGCCCGTCGGCACGAAGGCGACGGTCAAGGCGGTCGACCCGCAGGAGCTGCACGAGCTGGGAGCCGAGATCGTGCTCTGCAACACGTACCACCTGTTCTTTCGGCCGACGCCCGACGCGATCGCCGACCTCGGCGGGCTGCACGAGTTCATGGTCTGGGAGGGGCCGATCCTGACCGATTCCGGCGGCTTCCAGGTCTTCTCGCTCAGGCACACGCTGCTCCGTGTGGACGAGGACGGCGTCGCGTTTCGCTCCGTCTACGACGGCGAGGTCGCGCGCCTGACCCCCGAGCTCGCTGCGGAGATCCAGGCCAAACTCGGCTCCGACATCGCCATGTGCCTGGACGTTTGCCCGCCGGCGACGGCGCCACGTCCCGAGCTCGAGCGCGCGGCGCGCATGACGACGACGTGGGCGGCACGCCAGCGCGAGGCCCCACGGGCGTCCGGACAGCTCGTGTTCGGGATTGCCCAGGGCGCCACGGATCCAGAGCTCCGGCGGCGCTCGATCGAGGAGATCACGGCGCTCGACTTCGACGGCTACGCGCTCGGCGGGCTGAGCGTGGGGGAGGACCGGGAGCTGATGTTCGACACGACGGCCTGGGCGACGCAGCTCCTGCCCGACGACAGGCCCCGCTACTTCATGGGCATCGGCGATCCCCAGGGGATCCTGGAGACGATCGAGCGCGGCGTCGATATGTTCGACTGTGTGCTGCCGACGCGCCTCGGTCGCACCGGAACGGCGATCACCCGCCACGGACGCCTGAACCTGAAGAACGCCGGCTTGGCACGCGATCCGCGGCCCATCGACGAGGCCTGCGAATGCCCGGCCTGCGCACGAGGCTTCTCTCGCGGCTACATCCGGCACCTCGTCAACCAGCAGGAGCTACTGGGCCTACGGCTCCTGAGCCTGCATAATTTGCGCTATGTGCTCGACCTGACCGCGCGTGCGCGCGCGGCGATCGAGCGGGGGGAGCTGGCCGAGTTCAAGGCCGAGGCGCTCGCCCAGCTATCGCTCCTAGTATGACCGGAGGCTTCGTGGGCTACCTGATACCGCTCGTCCTGCTGCTCGCCTTCATCTGGATCCTGCTGATCCGGCCGCAGCGCCGCCGGCAGGTCGCGCAGGAAGCGATGCTGAACCGGATCGAGGTCGGCGACGAGATCCTCACGGTCGGCGGTGTCTATGCGACGGTCGAGACGGTGGGCGACGACGAGCTCCAGGTGCAGATCGCGCCCGGGACCAGCGTCCGGCTCGACAAGCGCGCCGTGGCCGCCGTGATCCCCGAAGAAGAGCCCGAACAGGAGCCTGCTGAAGAGCTGGAGGAGGCCGAAGAGCCGCAACAAATTTCCGCAGGTGAAAGCTAAGCTGGGCGGCATCCTGGCGTGACAAACCGGCGTCCCCACCTCATCCTGGTCGGCCTCATCGCGCTCGCGCTCGCGGGGGTGGCCGCGCTTGGCGTTCCCGGCTCGCCGGCGCACAAGAAGGTCACGCTCGGCCTCGATCTCCAGGGTGGCCTCGAGGTCGTGCTCAGAGCCGTTCCGCCCAAAGGTCACAAGCTGACCTCCGAGGATCTCGACCGCTCGGTCAACATCATGCGGAACCGGATCGACAAGCTCGGCGTGTCCGAGCCGGAGATCCGCAAGCAGGGCTCGGATCAGATCGTGATCGAGCTCGCCGGGGTGCACGACCAGAAGCGCGCCTTCGAGATCATCGGCAAGACGGCGCAGCTCGAGCTCTACGACCTCGAGACCTCGGTCACCGACCCGTCGGCGGGCCCGAACGGGGGCGTGCGCCAGCAGCCGAACCTCTACCAGCTGCTGATCGACGTCCAGAACCGGGCCAAGAGGGGCGAGCCGTCGGCCTTCTACCTGTTCGACCGGGCCCACCGGCTGCGCGCGGGGCCCGAGGACACGAAACCGAAGTTGCTCGCATCGCTCCAGCGCCCGCTCAAGCGCGTGCCGAAGGGCTGGCGGATCCTG
>JBIOYJ010000138.1:0-3536 GCA_044870105.1 Gaiellaceae bacterium
CGTTGCGGTAGTCCTGCCAGGCGACGTAGGCCGCGCCGGTCGACGTGTTGACGGCGCTCCGCGGGAAGTCGTTCGTGCGGATGAACGCGCCTGGGATGCACTCCTCCGGGCCACGCCCGAAGTCGCACAGGGGCTCGTTCACGATGATGTCGTCGCCGACCTTGGCCGGCGCACCGCAGTTCAGGCGCGCGGCCGCAGCGGCGGCTGGCGTGGCGGTCGAGCCGCTCGGGCTGCAGACGACTGCCAGCTGCTGTCCGTTCGGGTTCCCTGCCGGGGTATTGCCGTTGTTGAACGGCACGACGAGCTTCCCGTTCGGCAGCACGACCGGATCCGAGCCCTGGTTGAAGTTGCAGTCGTGCTCATCCTGCCGCGGGTCGAAGAACCTCCCGAAGAAGCAGAGGGTCGGTGAGTTGCCGCTGATCTCCTCCGGCGGCGACCACGTCCGGGCGCCGTTGGTCGACATCGAGCCGTAGATCGGCGACTGGCAGTAACCGCCTCCGGGGTGGCCTCCGCCGCACCGATTGTCGAAGAAGAACACCGTCCACGTGACGTAGACGTTGTTCTGCGCGCCAGCTACACGCCCAGTGTTCGGGTAGCTGTCGGCAACGATGAACTGCTTGTCGTGGAAGGCACTCGTCGTGAACCCGGGGCCGCTGTTGTCCTCGGCCACGATCCACGTCGGGCCCGTCTGCGGGATGTTGAAGAAGAACGATCCCTTGGCGACAGCGGGCGACTGCGTCACGTACAGCCCGGTCGCGTTGGACGCGACGTCGAAGATGACGCAGCTGAAGTACCCATTGCCGGCCGCGTCGAAGGCGGTCGTCGGATCGCTGCCGGCGTCGTACGTGTGCAGCGTCCCCGGCTGGCCGAAGATCGTGTGGAAGCTGTCGAATTGGGGCGAGTTCAGGTGCTGGCGGAACGGCGGCAGCAGGTCACCCCAGTTCGCCCCACTGTCCGTCGACCAGTCGATGCCACACTGGTTGAAGCCGACGCGGCTGTCGTTCTGGCCGGCGATCAGGTTGCTCACGTCCGTGGGGTTGAAGGAGTTCTCCTCCTCGGCCTGCCGACGGAAGGTGCAATCCTGGTTCACCCGAACGTTGATCGCGGCGCTGTTGCGGCCGCCGCATCCAGCGGCCGAGTCCGGCGCGGCGCCGACCGGCGGCTCGACATCGAGCGCGGCGGTCGAATCGGCACCTTCGAGCCGCTCCTCGGCAGCGTTGATGGTGCCGGGCGAGATGAACGGCAGCGTCCTCGTCACCGTCCTCGTAGCGCCGTTGCGCGTGACCCGGAAGCTCAGCTTCGCCGGCTTCAACTTCCCGCTCGCGGCATCCCGGAGAATGAGGATCGGCTCATCTCCACCGGATGCGGCACCGCCGATTGCGAGCAGGAGCGTCGCAAGCGCGGCGAGCGCAAGCGCAACCCCCATGGCTCTCTTCATAGCTCTGCCTCCCCTTTCCTATGATCCTCACGTGGCGTGCAGCGGGAGATACTGCCTGCTCAGACTCGGTTTTGCAGAGACAGCGAACGTCCGGCGGCGCCGAGGCCTGCCCTTCAGCCGTTCGGTTTGGCCATCTTGCGGTAGTCGAGCGCCTCTTCCAGGGTCGCCTCGTCGACGCCGGCCTCGCGGGCGACCTCTCGCAGCGACTTCCCGGTCCTGACGGCCTCCCGGACGATCTCGGTCGCCTTGTCGTAGCCGATGTACGGGTTCAGCGCCGTCGCCGCCGACAGCGTCAGCTCGGCATAGCGCTCGCAGACCTCCCGGTTGGCCTCGATTCCCTCGATGCACCTCCCGGCGAAGAGGCGCGACGCGCTCGCGAGGAGCTTGACGGAGTCGAGCAGGTTCCGGGCGAGCAGCGGCACGAAGACGTTCAGCTCGAAGTGCCCCTGCATCCCGCCGACCGCGATCGCCTGGTCGTTGCCGATCACCTGGGCGGCGACCTGCGTCACCACCTCCGGGATCACCGGATTGACCTTGCCGGGCATGATCGAGCTTCCCTTCTGGAGCTCCGGCAGGACGAGCTCGGCGAGTCCCGCGCGGGGGCCGGAGCCCATGAAGCGGATGTCGTTCGCGATCTTCGTCAACGAGACGGCCACCGTCTTGAGCGCGCCCGAGGTCTCGACCAGCGCGTCCCGTGCGGCCTGGGACTCGAACGGGTCGGCCGGCGACGCAATCTCGAGCCCGGTCTCCTCCTGTAGCCGCGTGCGCACGCGCGAGGCGAACTCCGGATGCGTGTTCAGGCCGGTGCCGGTGGCGGTGCCGCCGAGCGGGATCTGCCCCAGGCGAGGCAACACGTCGCGGACACGGGCGACCCCCTCTCGCACCTGCGCCGCGTAGCCGCCGAACTCCTGGCCGAGCGTGACCGGGACCGCGTCCATCCAGTGCGTTCGACCCGACTTCACCACGTCGTCGAACTCCTCCGCCTTCGCCCCCAGCGCGTCCGCGAGGCGCTCGAGCGCCGGCAGGAGGTCGGCGGTGATCTCGCCGAGCGCGGCCAGGTGTACCGCGGAAGGGAAGACGTCGTTCGAGGACTGACCCATGTTCACGTCGTCGTTGGGGTGGACGTCCCCGCCGGCGAGGGCGGCGATCACCTCGTTCGCGTTCATGTTCGACGAGGTGCCCGAGCCGGTCTGGAAGACGTCGATCGGGAACTGGCCGTCGAGCTCGCCGGCCGCGACCCGGTCGGCGGCAGCGGCGATCCGCTCGGCCTTGTCGGGATCGAGCAGCCCGAGCTCCGCGTTTACGCGTGCGGCAGCGGCCTTGATCCGCCCGAGCCAGCGCGCGACGGGAGGGGGGATCGGCTCGCCGGACACGGGGAAGTTCTCGATCGCCTTACGCGTCTCCGCGCCCCAGAGCTCCCGGCGCGTCTCGGTCCCGGCCACGGGGCCGAGTCTATCTAGGCGATCATCAGGCGCCGGCGCTCGGGCGGCCGGACGCGAAGCAGCCGTCGGAGCCGCTCGTCGAGCACGGCGGACGGCGCCCAGCCGACGTACCGGCAGCGCGAGCATTCGCCCTCTTCGAGCCGCTCGCCGGGCGCGGGCCTGAGCGTCCGGACCTCACCGCAATGCAGGCACTCGATCCTGAGCAGCGACATGCTGTCGGCATCGGCCGCTCCGCGGCCCTGAGCACCCTCGTTCGAGGGAGGTCAGTCGGTCGAGTACTTCGGCTGCACCTTCTCGCCGCGAATCTGCGCGATCGCGTTGTTCGCGGCGATCGCGGCCTCGCCCATGCCGACCGTGATGAGAGTGATCTTGCCGGGGTAGCCCGCCACGTCGCCGGCCGCGTAGATGCGCGGGAGGCTGGTCTCGCACGTCATCGGGTCGATCCTGATCTGGCGCTTGCCCTCGAGCTCGAGCCCCCAGTCGGCGATTGCGCCCAGGTGCGAGTGGAAGCCGAGCAGCGTGATCAGCGCCTGGCACGGAACCTGCTCGCTCTCGCCGGTGTCGGTGTTCTCGATCGTCACCGCCTGGATCGAGCCGTCGCCGTGGATCTCGCGAATCTCGCACGGGGTCATGATCCGGACGCGGCCCTCGCTCTC
>JBIOYJ010000139.1:0-10492 GCA_044870105.1 Gaiellaceae bacterium
GTACAGCGGCCGGCCGCAGCAGAGATGGCCCGCGGGGATGGTCACGTTGAACCCCGCCTCCTCGAGCGCCTCGACGGCTGCGACGCCGATTTCGGGCTCGAAGTGGTTCGTGAAGGTGTCGGCCCAAAGGATGACGCGCGGGCCGCCGCCGTTCCGTGACGGGCGCTGCCCGAACCAGTCCTTCAGGGTCACCGGCGCGAACGGCGGGACGTGGCGCTTCGAATGGATGCCGACCGCGGCCTTGAACAGCGGCGTCCTCGTGAGCCGATTCGTCAGGCCGGGCAGCTTCGCGCCCACTCGCGCCGCCTGGTCGATCAGCCCGAAGGCGTAGGCGGCGCGCGGTCGAAGCCGGCGCGCGTAGTGCTTGGACAGGAACTCGGCCTTCAGCGTCGGCATGTCGACGTTGACGGGGCAGTCGTTCGTGCAGCCCTTGCAGGAGAGGCAGAGGTCGAGCGCGTCGTAGACCTCCTTCGAGCGCCAGCCGCCGAGGTCCTCGCCGTTCAGCAACTCCCAAAGCAGGTGCGCGCGGCCGCGCGTCGTGTGCTTCTCCTCGCGCGTGACCATGTAGCTCGGACACATGACCCCGCCCTCCGTCCGCCGGCACTTGCCGATCCCCACGCAGCGGGTGGCCGCGTGCGCGAAGCTCGCCCTGTCCGCGGCGAAGGCGAAGTGCGTCTTCACCCGTGGCGGCCGGAAGTCGGGGCCGAGGCGCAGGTTGTCCGTGATCGCGTAGGGGTCGACGACCTTGCCCGGGTTCATCTTCCCGTCAGTGTCCCAGATCGACTTGAACTCCCGGAAGGCGCCGACCAGCTCGGGCCCGAACATCTTCGGCAGCAGCTCGGCGCGGGACTGGCCGTCGCCGTGCTCGCCGGAGATTGAGCCTCCCATCGACAGGACGAGGTCGGCTCCCTCGTCCACGAAGCTGCGGTACTTGCGGATCCCGCCGACGCTCGAGAGATCGAAGTTCCAGCGAGCGTGGATGCAGCCCTGCCCGTAGTGGCCGTAGAGCGCGCTCTCGTAGCCGTATTTCCGGGCGAGCGCGCCGAGTTCGCGCAGGTAGTCGCCGACGCGCTCGGGCGGGACGGCCGAGTCCTCCCAGCCCTCGTAGGTGTCGGCCTTGCCCGGGACGAAGGCCGTCGCGCCGAGCCCGGCCTCCCTGACGGCCCAGACGTGCTGCTCCTGACGCACGTCGTCGTAGAGCTTCATCCCGGAAGGCCTCGGCTTCGCCTTCTTCAGTGCCGCCATCAGGTCGTGTGCCTTGGCATCCGCCTCGGCCTTCGTCTCGCCGCCGAACTCGATCAGCAGCCAGCCGCGCCCGTCCGGAAGCAGCGAGAGATCCTCGTAGTGCTTTCCGAGCATGGTCATGTCGGTGATCAGCGTCTCGTCGACCCCCTCGAGCCCGAGCGGCTTGTGCTCGAGGGCGTGGACGACCGCGTGCCCGGCGTCTTCGGCGCTTTGGTAGCCCACGACGACGAGCGAGCGCACGGCCGGGCTGTGCAGGAGCTCCACCGTCGCTTCGAGGATCGTCACGCACGTGCTCTCTGTCCCCGCGAGCGCGTGGGCGACGTTGAAGCCCTTCTCCGGTAGGAGATCGTCGAGGTTGTAGCCGGAAACGCGGCGAGGGATGTCGGGATAACGCTCGCGGATCAGCGGGGCGAAGCGGTTGGCCAGGTCGCGCAGCTTGCGTTCGTGCTCAGCCGGGAGACCGTTCTGTTGCGGGCCGACGCGGAAGCGCTCGCCGCGGTAGGTGAGCACCTCGAGCTCGAGCACGTTGTCGGAGGTGCGCGGCCCCGGTCCGTAGAACTGCGCCATCACGGAGCGAACGCCGCATGAGTTGGTCGCGATCATCCCGCCGAACGTGCACGACTCGTGCGTCGACGGGTCGGGGCCGAACGTCAGGCCGTGCTCCTGCTCGGTCTTGTTGCGGAGGTGGTCGAGGATCAGGCCCGGCTCCACACGCGCGGCGCGCCGTTCGGGGTCGATCTCGATGATCTTGCTCAGGTACTTGGAGAAGTCGATCACGACGGCGACGTTCGTCGTCTGGCCGGCGAGCCCGGTCCCGCCGCCACGCGATAGCAGCGGTGCCCCGTGCTCACGACAGGCGCGCACCGTCTCGACGACGTCGCCGGTCGTCCGCGGGATCACGACGCCCAGCGGCAGCTGGCGGTAGTTCGCCCCGGTGGCGGAGTAGAGGGCGCGATCCGCGGGCGAGAAGCGGACCTCGCCCTCGATGCTTCGCTCGAGCTCGTGCGCGAGCGAGCGGGCGTCGATGTCAGACGGCGAAGCGCTCGGCATCGGCACGGCGGAGCTCGAGCCCGTTGCCCGGACGCGAGAGATCGGGACGCAGCGCGCCCTCGTACGGTTGCGGTACGCCGTCGAACAGCATCGCCTCCAGCCGCACGTGGTCGTGGAAGTACTCGAGGTGCCGCAGGCGCGGGACGGCGGCGAACGCGTGGACGGAGAGCGCGGGAGCGCAGTGCGCCGACAGGTCGATGCGGCGCTCCTCGGCAAGGGCGCTGACCTGCCGAAGCCCGGTGATCCCGCCGCAGCGGGTCAGATCGGCCTGGAGGCAGTCGATCGCCTCCGCGTCGAGCAGGTTGCGGAAGTCGGCAAGGACATAGCCATACTCGCCCGCGGCGATCTCCATCTCGGCGCGCTCGCGCACGCGGCGCAGCCCGGCGACGTCCGCCGAGGAGACGGGCTCCTCAAACCAGCGTACGTCCCACTCGGCGTACCGGCCGGCCCAGTCGATCGCCTCATCGATGGTGAAAGCCCCGTTCGCGTCCACGTAGAGGTCGGCGCCGCCGATCGCGGCGCGCGCCGTGTCGAGCCGTTCGGGATCTCGCTCCGGCTCGCGCCCCAGCTTCATCTTCACTCGAGGGATGCCCTGCTCGATCCAGCCGCCGAGCTGCTCCGCGAGCCGCTCATTGGAATAGGAGGTGAAGCCGCCGCTGCCGTAGATCGGAACCGTCTCGTGCTCCCGTCCGAGCAGCGAGACCAGCGGTCGATCCTCCAGCCGCGCGCGGAGATCCCAGAGCGCCGTATCCAGGGCGGCCAAGGCCATGAAGCCGATCCCCGGCCGGCCGGTATTGCGCAGGCGGCGCGCCGCCTCGTGCCATGTGCCCTCGGGATCCAGCGCGTCGCGGCCCTCGGCGATCTCGGACAGCAGCTCGGCGATCAGTACACCCGTCGCAGGATGTCCGTAGGTATAGCCGAGGCCTTTCGCTCCCCCGCCGTGTGCCTCGACAACGACGATCGTGGTCGAGTCCCACTCGAGGGTCCCGTCCGACTCCGGCTCGTCGGTGGGGATCTCGTAGGCAGAGACGTCGAGCCGCTCGATCGAGACGTCGACCGCGGTGCTTGCCATGTATCTAGCGGCCCGGCAGGAACTCTTCGAGCTTCGCCCGCAGCGACTTCGTCATCACGCCGGCCGCATCGGGATCGCCCTTCACCATCGCGCGCGCCATCTTCTTCGTCTGCTCTGCGGTGATGTGCGGCGGCAGCGGAGGGATCTCCGGATCGACCACGACCTCGAGCACCGAAGGCCGCTCGACCGACAGCACCTCGTCCCAGCCCGTCCCGACGTCGTCGGGCGTGTCGACCCGGAGCCCGTGCAGCCCGATCATCTCCGCGTAGCGAGCGTACGGAAAGTCCGGAATCTGCTGGGAGCCGACGTACTTCGGATCGCCGGCGAGCACCCGCTGCTCCCAGGTGACCTGGTTCAGGTCCTGGTTGTTGAAGACGCAGACGACGAGCGTCTGGTTCGACCAGCGCTCGTGGTATTTGGCGATCGTGATCAGCTCGTTGAGGCCGTTCATCTGCATCGAGCCGTCGCCGACGAAGGCGATCACCGGACGGTCGGGGTGCGCGAACTTGGCCGCGATCGCGTACGGAACGCCCGGGCCCATCGTGGCCAGCGTCCCCGAAAGCGAGGCCATCATGCCGCGCCGAAGTTTGAGATGCCGCGCCCACCAGTTCGTCGACGAGCCGGAATCGGCCGCGAGGATGCAGCCGTCCGGCAGGCGCTGCGAGAGCTCGTGTGCGACGAGCTGGGGGTTGACGGGATCGGCGTCCTCGTGCGCCCACTCGTCGAGCAGCCGCCACCACTCTTCGACCCACTCCTCGATCTCCTCCCGCCACGAACGATCTTCCTTGCGGTTCAGGCGAGGGTTCAGCAGCCGCAGCGTCTCCCTCGCGTCGCCGGCGAGGTGGACGTCCATCGGGTAGCGGATCCCGAGCATGCCCGGGTCGATGTCGATCTGAATCCCCTTCGCCTGGCCTTCCTTCGGAAGCCATTCCGAGTAGGGGAAGCTCGAGCCGACGACGAGTAGCGTGTCGCACCCTTTCATCAGGTCGTAGCTCGGCCGCGTGCCGAGTAGCCCGATCGATCCCGTCACGAAGGGCAGGTCGTCGGGAACGGCGGCCTTGCCGAGCAACGCCTTGGCGACGCCGGCGCCCAGCAGCTCGGCGGTCTCGATCACGTCGTCCTGGGCATCGGCCGCGCCCTGGCCGACGAGCATCGCGACGCGCTCGCCCGCGTTCAGGAGCTCGGCGGCGCGATCGAGCTCGGCGTCGGGAGGCACGACCTTCGGCGGCGTGAAGCCGACGCTCGAGTAGACGGCGCCGTGCTCGCGCGGCGGCGACTCGACGGCCTTCTCCTCCTGCACGTCGTTCGGGAAGACGACCGCTGTCACCGTGCGCTCGGCGAGGGCGATGCGCACTGCGCGATCGATCAGGTGACGGGCCTGCGCCGGGTCCATGCACGTGTGCACGTACTCGGCCACGTCCTTGAACAGCGTCTGGAGGTCGACCTCCTGCTGGTAGTTGCCGCCGAGCGACATCCGCTTCTGCTGGCCGACGACGGCGACCACCGGGGCGTGGTCGAGCTTCGCGTCGTACAGCCCGTTCAGCAGGTGGATCGCGCCAGGACCCGAGGTGGCGATGCAGACGCCCACCTCGCCCGAGTACTTCGCGTCACCGCACGCCATGAAAGCCGCCATCTCCTCGTGGCGGGCCTGGATGAACTCCGGGTGACCGTCAGCGCGGTCGAAGGCGCCGAGAAAGCCGTTGATGCCGTCCCCCGGGTAGCCGTAGACGCGCGTGACGCCCCACTCGGTGAGGCGCGCGAGCACGAAATCGGCGACGAGCTGCGCCATCGAGCGTTCTCCTTCCCAACTCGGCGGGAAGGAAACTGCATCGGAGTGCGATCGGTTAGCGGGACCTGCTCCGCACGCGCAGCGAGAGTATGTCGGGCCGGTGGTAGTGCCCGGAGGGATCGAAGCGCTGGCGTTCCTCGTCGAGGCGCGCCGGTTCGAGCTCGGCGTACAGGATCCCCTCTTCGTCGTACAGCGGGCCGGCGAGGTAGGAGCCGTCCGGCGCCAGGATCGCACTGCCGCCGCGGCCGAGCGTGTCGAGCCCCTCGATCAGCTTGCGCAGGGGAAAGTCGTTCGGGTAGCTCGCGGCGCGCTGGTAGTGGGAGGGGCTGATCACGAACGCCCGCGACTCGCGCGCGATGTGGACGAGCGTCGACTGCCACGCCGCGCCGTCGTCGGCCGTGGAGGCGATGTACATCTCGACTCCCGACTCGTACAGCGCGAACCGCGCCAGCGGCATGTAGTTCTCCCAGCAGATCAGGCCGCCGAGCCGGCCGAGCTCGGTCTCGAACGCCCGCAACCCGCCGCCGTCGCCCTGACCCCAGACGAGGCGTTCGTGGTTGGTCGGAACGAGCTTGCGGTGCTTCAGCGCGAGCTTGCCGTCCGGCGCGTGGTAGAGGAGCGAGTTGTAGAGCGTCCCGGGCCGCTCCGGATCGCGCTCGGTCACACCGGTGACGAACCAGAGCTCGTGCTCCCGGGCGATCGAGCCGATGCGCTCCTCGGCCGGGCCCGGAACCTCGACCGATTCGCGCGCCAGCAGCCCGAACGCCTCCTTGGCGCCCTCTTCGGCCCAGCCCGCGAGCGCCTTCGCCCACGTCGAGGACGGATACGCGGGTACGAACGCCTCCGGGAAGACGGCGAGCCGTGCGCCGTTGGACGCGACTTCGGCGGCGAGCTCCGCCATGCGGTCGATCGTGGCCTCGCGGTCGAGGATGACCGGCTCGGCCTGGACGCAGGCGACCTTCACGACGCTCTTCATGAGGATCTTTTAGCGCACGCGCAAGGTCGCGCGCATCCCGCGCGCTCGGTGATCCGCGTGGACCGCTCGATCCCTCCGCTCAACAATCCTTAACGAAGGCGCAAGCGAGGCTTAATCCGCCAAAACGGCGCCTTAAGACTACGGCGATATAAGAGTGGCGTGCGTCCTGGTTCGCGTCTGGCCATTCCCGCCGCTGGTCTTCTGCTCGCCGCCGTGCTCGGCGCCGCTGTCGCGCTTGGCGGCGCCGCTGTCTTCGGCGCCTTCGACAAGTCGACCACGATCCAGCGCATCGAGCAGGCGGCGCCCACGCCTGTCGCCGCGGCGTTCCAGCGCGGCAAGGCGCTTTCGATCAACGAGATCTATCGCCGCAGCTCGCCCGGCGTCGTCCAGATCACGTCCACGACCGTCGTCGAGCAGGTTGACCCGTTCGGTTTCGGACTGCCCGAGCGGCAGACGGAGAAGGCGCTTGGCTCCGGCTTCGTGATCGACAAGAGCGGCCACATCGTCACGAACTACCACGTCGTTCGGAACTCGCAGAACGTGCAGGTCAGCTTCTCGAACCGGGACAGCATGAAGGCGCGCGTGATCGGCGTCGATCCCTCGACAGACATCGCGGTGCTTCAGGTCGATGCGCGCTCGCGCGCCCTGACCCCGCTTCCGCTCGGCAACTCCGACGTCGTGCGCGTGGGCGACTCCGTCGTCGCGATCGGAAACCCGTTCGGCCTCGACCGCTCGATCACCGCCGGCATCGTCAGCGCGCTCCAGCGTTCGATCACTGCTCCGAACGACTATCCCATCGACCACGTGATCCAGACCGACGCGCAGATCAACAAGGGCAACTCGGGCGGGCCGCTGCTGAACGCACGCGGTCAGGTAATCGGGGTCAACGCGCAGATCGAGACGGGCGGGACCTCCGAGGGCAACGTCGGAATCGGCTTCGCGATCCCGATCGACACGGTCAAGAGCGTCGTGGCGGAGCTGATCAAGAACGGCAAGGTCGAGCATGCGCAACTCGGAATTCAGGCACGCGAGATCACGCCCGAGATCGCGAAGCTGTTCCGACTCCCCTCTTCGCACGGCCTACTGGTCGCACAGGTCGAGCCCGGCAGCGGAGCAGCAGCTGCCGGGCTCCGGGCGGGCGACCAGCAGGTGGTCGTCGGGGGCGAGACCTACACCCTCGGGGGCGACCTGATCGTGGAAGCCGACGGGCGGTCGCTCTCGACGATCGACAACCTTCGGGACGTCGTCACCTCGAAGAAACCAGGAGACACCGTCTCGCTCGAGATTTATCGCGGAGACAAGAAGATGAACGTCGACGTCAAGCTTGGACGGCAGCGATCCTCTCCCCAAGGCTGACCGTCCAGTCCGGCCCCTAACCCCTGGGGCCCAACTCCCGGACAGGCCGTAAGCCAGCGCGGCCGCCGGGAGCGGAGAAGAAGGAGGCTCGGATGCCTGCCCCGGGCCTCCTTCTATTACTCCGCGAAAAATGCTGCGCATTTTTCGCGGCGAATCAGGGATCTACGATGCTTGTCCGGCTGCCGCGACGGCTGTTCTTCGTTTGTCTCGCGGCTCTAGTCCTTGCTTTTCCTCGTTGTGCGGATGTGGGTCGCCGCTGCCGTCTTTGCGGCGGCGCTTGTTGTGCCGGCGATCGTGCGCGCCGTTCGCATCGTGCGGGACCGGCCTCATCGAACCGTCCTAGGCGGGGACCTTCACTTTCCCCTGTTCCGCCGCCGCCTTCACTCCTTCGCCGAACGTCGGGAAGACGTGGTGGGCCGCCGCAAGCTCGTCCACCGTCACACCCATGCGCAGCGAGATCGAGAGGCCCTGGACGATGTCGCTCGCGCCGCGGGTGACCACGTGCAACCCGAGCACGCGCCGGCTCGAGCGCTCGAAGACGATCTTGTAGAGGCCGTGCTCCTGGTCGATGTAGCTCGACCGGCGCACGTACTTCGCCGGATGGACGACGGTCTCGAAATCGAGCCCCTGCTCTCGGGCGTCTTCCTCGGTGAGGCCGACACCGGCGAGCTCGGGGTCGGTGAAGATCGCGTTCGGGAGGATCGAGTAGTCGGTGACCCTGCCGTTGCCGCTCCCGAACATATCGTCGATCGCGATGCGTGCCTCGTACTGCGCGACCGGCGTGAATTGCGTCATGCCGTTCACGTCGCCGGCGGCCCAGATCCCGGGCACGCTCGTGCGCAGGTGCTCGTCGACCACTATGCCGAGCTTGTGGGTCTCCACGCCCACGGATTCGAGCTCCAGCTCCTCGATGTTCGGGACGCGGCCGGAGGCGAGCAATACCCGCTCCGTCCGGAGCTCGCGTTCGTCGCCGCCGTCGCGAGGAGCGATTGTCGCGCGAATCTCGCCGTTCTCGCGGACGACCCGCTTGACGAAGCTGCCGAGGACGATCGGGATCCCTTCGGCCTCGAGCGCTGCCTGGAGCTCGTTCGCGGACTGCAGATCGGAGCGCGGGGCGATCTGGTCGAGCGCGTCGACGATCGTCACCTCGGACCCAAAGCGCGAGAACGCCTGCCCCAGTTCGAGGCCGACGGCTCCGGCGCCGACGACGAGCAGCGACTTGGGCAGCTCGGTCAGCTCGAGGGCCGAGATGTGGTCGATCCAGTCGATCTCGCCGATGCCTTCGATCGGCGGCACGTCGGTGCGCGAGCCGGTCGCGACCAGGATGCGCTCGGCGCTGAGCTCGGCGTCGCCGACGCGAATCGTGTGCGGATCCACGAACGTCGCGGTGCCGGTGAAGGTCGCGAAGCCGGCCGCCTCGAGATCCTCGACCCACTTGTCCTGCGCCTTCTTCAGGGTTTCCTTGCGGGCGCGGATCTTCTCCAGATTGGCGGTGGCGCGCCCCACCTCGATCCCCAGCTTGCCCGCAAGCGTGTTGGTGTTATGTACGAGCTCGGCGGCGACCAGATAGGCCTTCGTCGGCGTGCACGCTACGTTGGGGCAGCTGCCGCCCCAGCGCTCCCGCTCGACCAGGGCCACGCTCGCTCCATATTCGTCCTTGGCCTTCTTGGCGCCGTCCCGGGCGGCGGAGCCGCCCCCGATCACGATCAAATCGAACCGTTGCTTTTCCATGGCCTGATTGTCTCGAAGACACGGTCTCGCGTTACACCGAAGACGACCGAAGCCCGCGGCAGGGCGGGCTCCGGTCGACGTGATGGCGGCGGGAATTACTTGCGACGCTGGACCGCGCGCTTCAGCTGGGCCTTGTTCATCTTCGATCGGCCCGCGATGCCGAGGCGCTTTGCCTGGTTGTAGAGCTGCTCCTTGGTGGGCTCGTCGCTCCTCGTCGAGCGCGGTCTCGTCGAGCGCGTCCTGCGTCTCGCGGATGACGATCGGCCACGGGTCGTCGCCTTCGTCGAGGACGATCGCTGCCGGCGTTGCTGCTGCTGCTGCTGCTGCTGTCGTGGCCGCTGCGCCTGCTGTCTTTGCCTTTGCTGCGGCCGCCGCTGCCGCTGCCGGCCGCGCGGTGCGAAGTGCGTTCCGATCCGATCGCGGAGCATCTCGTCGAGCGGCCGCTCGACGTCGAACTCCGGAGCACTCAGGATCTCCTCCCGGCTCGATCGGACCCGGATGCGCCGGCGGTCGCGGTGGACCGACTCCACGACGCCCGCGGGAACGACGACGCGTCGTCCGAGTGGCATCGACGGACCGGGGTCGATCACGAGGTAGCTTCCGCCGATGTCCTCCGTCGCCCGGTCGACGCGGCCGAGCGGCCCGTCGCGCGTCTCGACTTCGAACCCGGTGAGGTCGAGCTCCGCGATCCTCTGATCGGGGTACGTCCAGATCTCGGTCGCCATCCGAGATCACCTCCTTTTGCAGTCGATCCTCGGGCTTCCCGATCGTGCACCGAGCTAACGGGGGAGAGCCCGTCTTTCGCGCAATTTGCGTGGATCGCGCGTCCGGTGTAAGGAACCCGCGGCCGTCCGGACTGAGCGACATGGAGCTGATCGACATCAGCGTCCCGATCAGGGAAGGGATGGTCACCTACCCCGGGGACCCGGAGGTTCACGTCGAGCGCGCCGCGTCGATCGCCGGAGGCGACGTCGTCAACCTGACACGCATCGACTTCGGCCTGCACTCAGGTACGCATGTCGATGCGCCCCTCCACTTCATCGACGGGGGGTCGGGAGTCGAGTCGATCCCGCTCGAGGCGCTCGTCGGGCCGTGCGAGGTGGTCGAGGCCGTGGATCTGTCGCGCGAGTCGGTCGCGGGCGCGCCCGAAGGCGCCGAGCGGGTGTTGTTCAAGACGCCGAACTCGGACCTGTGGGCTCGGGGTGAGTTCGCGGAGGACTTCGCCCGGCTGGACGGCGAGGCCGCCCGGCTGCTCGTCGAGCGCGGAGTTCGC
>JBIOYJ010000140.1:0-43770 GCA_044870105.1 Gaiellaceae bacterium
ACCGCCCTCGACGTGACCATCCAGGCCCAGATCCTCGAGCTGATCGACCGGCTCAAGGACGACTTCAACTCGTCGGTGATCCTGATCACCCACGACCTCGGCGTCGTCGCGGACATCGCGGACGACATCGCGGTCATGTACGCGGGCCGGATCGTCGAGTACGGCGCCAAGCGCCAGGTCTTCTACGACCCCCAGATGCCCTACACCTGGGGCCTGCTCGGCTCGATTCCCCGGCTCGACCGCCCGAAGCCCGAGCAGCTGCACTCGATCAGGGGCTTACCGCCCTCGCTCATCCACCTGCCGCGCGGCTGCAAGTTCCGCCCACGTTGCCCGCACGCGTTCGACAAGTGCCTCGAGGAGCCGGATCTCCTCAACCGCGTCGAGGAGCCGGGCCACCTCGACCGCTGCTGGCTCTCGGTGCAGGAGAAGCGTGAGCTGCGGGAGGCGACGATCAAGGGCGAGGTGGCGGCAGCGTGAGCACGAACGGCGCTGCTCCGCTCGTCGAGGTCAAGAGCCTCAAGAAGTACTTCCCGATCCGGAAGGGCGTGCTCCAGCGCGAGGTCGCGCGCGTGCACGCTGTCGACGACGTCACCTTCAGCGTGCGCGAGGGGGAGACGATCGGCCTCGTCGGAGAGTCGGGCTGCGGCAAGTCGACTCTTGGCCGCTGCATCGTCCGGTTGCTCGAGCCGACCGACGGCGACGTCCTCTTCCAGGGCGACTCGATCGGCAAGCTGCGCCCGCGCGCCCTGCGGCCGCTGCGCCGGGAGATGCAGATGGTCTTCCAGGATCCGTACGCGAGCCTGAACCCGCGCAAGCGCGTCGGCACGATCGTGGGCGACCCGCTCCGGATCCACCGGATCGGCGACCGCAAGGAGCGCAAGCAGAAGGTGCAGGAGCTGCTCGAGGCGGTCGGGCTCTCGCCAGAGCACTACAACCGCTTCCCGCACGAGTTCTCGGGCGGTCAGCGCCAGCGGATCGGGGTCGCGCGCGCGCTCGCGCTGCGCCCGAAGCTGGTCGTGGCCGACGAGCCGGTCTCGGCGCTCGACGTCTCGATCCAGGCGCAGATGATCAACCTGCTCGAGGATCTCCAGGAGGAGTTCAGGCTCACCTACATCTTCATCGCGCACGACCTCGGCGTCGTCCGCCACGTCTCCGACCGGATCGCGGTCATGTACCTCGGCAAGCTGGTCGAGGTCTCGCCGGCCGAGGAGCTCTACGAGCGCCCGATCATGCCCTACACCGAAGCGCTCCTATCGGCCGTCCCCATTCCCGACCCCGACCTCTCCGACCAGCGCGATCGGATCGTGCTCGAGGGCGACGTGCCGAGCCCGATCGACCCGCCGCCCGCCTGCCGCTTCCACCCGCGGTGTAAGTACGCGACCGACATCTGCAAGCAGGTGGAGCCACCGCTCGTCAACTACGGCAACGGCCACCTCGCCGCCTGCCACCACCCGCTGAACGTCGACAAAGAGACCCTTGCGCGTGTGACCGCGTCGCCGAAGCACACCCCGGAGGCGGCCGACGAGCGGGCGCTGCCGACCGAGCCCGGCAAAGAGGTCTCGAAGCCGATCCCGAAGACCTAACGGTTTGGCGTAGCTCCCATCCCTGAAACGGGGTAGCTAATCCGCTAAAGCCCTGCATTAGCGAGGCCGATACTCGCCCCGTGGACGCTGCTGAGCGCAGGGAGATCATGAACCGCTACCGCGATCACGCCAAGCGGTTCGACGCTGTCGCCGCCCGCCGGTCGGGTAGCGGCAACGCTGAGGTCATTCCGTTCTCGGGCCCGCTCCAGGAGCTGGAGCAGGAGCCGACCGGCCGGGAGATCGAGGTCTTGCAGCTGATCTCCGACGGCCTCGTGAACAGGGAGATCGGAAACCGCCTCTTCCTCTCCGAAGAGACGGTCAAGTCGCACGTCCGCCACCTGCTGGCCAAGCTGCAGGCACGCTCACGCGCACACGCGGTCGCCGTTGGCTTCAGGCGCGGCCTGATCGCCTAGCGGTGTAGCTTCCGACAGACTTTCTCCACAAACCTGTGGAAATCCCTCAACAGGGGGATGTCCACATTCTGTGGATAACGAAAGCTACGCCGGCTACCAAATCTTGGTTGCGCCAGCGAGATAGGCGCGTCCAACAAACCGGAGAGCTGCCTTGGCCAACATGACCTCCTCCGAGGGAACTAACGGCAACTTGAGCTTATACCCCGTTTGGGGGAGGTTTGCAAGGGTTCCGTGGGCTGTTTTCGGCAAAATCGTGGCTTCTGCGGCCGAAGTGTCGCAGACACCGCGGCTATCGGCGTATCTGACGAGCCTGGTCTGCATCACAGGCGGGCTCTGGATGGTTGCACTTTTCGCACTCGAAGCACCGTTTGCGAACTTGTGGGCAATCGGCGCTCTTGCGCTTGTAGCCGCTGTCTTCGAGACCAGCAGCGTGCGGCTGAGTGGACGAGCGGAGAGTTCAATCGCACTTCTGCCAGTAGTTTTCGCGGCCGTCTTGTTTGGGCCAGCGGCCGCGATGCTTGTGGCAACGGCCTCGCTGATCACCGATTTCAAATCGCCCTACATGAAGTGGGGGGTTCACACCTGCAGCCGCTCAATCACCGGTGCCCTTACAGGATTTGCGGCGCTGTCTGCTGCCTCGTTCGTCGCCAGTCCCGCTGCAAGGATTGGGGCAGCTACGTTGGCCGGGACGGCCGTAGCTGAATCGCTCGACCTGACATTCGCGGCGTTGATGTACCGGATTCGACGGATCGGCCCAGCGGCTGATGTCGTGCGCCTCGTTGGACCGCTTTCAATTGCGTGCGTCCCGCTCTATGCCCCAGTCGTAGCTGTCTTGGCGCTTGCCTACGACCAGGTGTCGCCGTGGACGCTCCCGCTGTTCTTTGGCCCGGCGCTGGCCGCGCAGCGACTGTTTAGCCTCTACCGCGAGCAACGTGAGCTTGCGGCGGACCTGCGTGCCGCGAACACGCAACTCGAACGAGCAAACTTGTCCTTTGCAACTGCGTTGGTGGCGACGCTTGACGCGCGAGACCAGTACACGGCAGGTCATTCAACAGCGGTCGCGATTTACGCGCGCGATATCGCAGCTCGTATAGGTCTAGACGACGATAAACAGCAGCTCGCGCATCTGTGCGGGCTCGTGCACGATATTGGGAAAGTTGGCCTTCCACCGGGGCTCCTAGAAAAACCCGGTCCGCTCACGCTGGAAGAGCGGAGGCAGATGGAGAGTCACCCCGCAATTGGCGAGCGGATCCTAAACAACGTCGACGACTACTCCGAAATCGCAAGGATCGTCCGCCACCATCATGAGCGAGTTGATGGCCAGGGCTACCCCGATGGGTTGACCGGCGACGCGATTCCCCTCATTTCTCGGATCATTGCCGTAGCCGACGCATACAATGCGATGACATCGGACCGCCCATACCGCGAGGCGCTTTCAAGTCGAGTTGCTCGGCTCCGCCTCGCACAAGCCGCTGATTCTCAGTTTGATACGGGCGTAGTAGCTGCGTTCGAGGCGATCCTCGCTGGGGCCAGCGAAAAGTACAGGGTCGGACACCGCATGAAGCCGCGAGCATCAGGTGTGCGCGCGAAGACTCTCGCCGCCGCCGTGGGCTAAGTTTTTGGCGACAGCAGCTGTCCTGCTGCGAACGCCGAGCTTCTCAAGGATATGCCGGACGTGCACCTTGACAGTCGCTTCGCTGATGTAGAGCGTCGCTCCGATCTCGCGGTTCGACTGTCCCTTGGCTAGAAGCGCATACACCTCGCGCTCTCTCTCAGTTAGTTCGCTGAACCCGCCAGTGGTCGTGCCAATGGCGACCGTTTTCAAGAACTTCTGGTCATGTGCTCGAGCGAGCATCGCGCGGAAATCGAGGCCATTGATTAAAGGCCGGGCGTTCGCGAGGAGCGGTGGATAACCGCGGTACGCGGCGACGAAACCGTCTACGTGCCCGGTTGTCTCAAGAAGTCGGACGGCCGTCAATAATGCTTTCGGAGGTTGTGCTGCGTCATTTGTCCTAACGGCTACCACTGCTCGCGCCCAAGAGGTGAGGACGCGCGCGTCAAGCTGAACGCTGATGGCATCGGCCTCTTTCGCTGCGTCGAGAGCCTCATTCGCGCGGCCAGAACACGCGAGGACAAGAGCGCGGCATCCAACGTACTCTCCATACATTGTCTTCGATGGGACGCGATCCCAGACGCGGCTTGTCGCATCCAACGCCTCGTCGTATGACCCAAGGGCGAGAAGAAGCCGCGCCTCAACAGTGGCTGCGTTCATAGCCACGTGGAGGTCGGCATTAAATTGCGCTTTGGTGGTCGCTTGCCTAAGAATTTGCCGAGCACGATTGAAATCACGGCGTCCAAGCTCCGCCGCGGCCTTAAGAACGAGGATGTGCGGCAAAACGAAATCAAGCCGATAGCGCTCACTCTCGTCTGCAGCGCGGTCGGCGGCTTTGAGTGCCTCGTCGTATTCGCCGGCTAGGACAAAAGCTACGGCAAGCATGCTGAGGAACGCCGAGCGCGCCATCGGGTCCGTAACCTGCGCTACGAGATCGACCTGTCGTCGAGCGATTGGGAGCGCCGCGCGGACGCCGCGAAGTCGAATTCCTACTAGAAGCTGCCCATTCGCAGAGCGAACGGCAGTGTCGATCTCGTTCGGCGCGGTGCGTTCGTAATCGCTCAGATAGGTCAATGCCTCATCGCGCTCGAGGTCTATTGCAGAAACGAACTGTCCCCACGTGGCCTGTGCCTCGTCTGCCTTCGAGCGCGTCATGGAGCGACCGTGCGTAAAGTGGGCGAGCGCATCGGCTCCACGATCCGAGAAATGGGCACTTTGGCCAGCGATCAGGAAGCACCGCGGTCGCAACGGATCCGCCGTATCAAGGGTCGAAGCAGCACGCAGCGCAGCAACTTCTGCTGCTTCGTACTGTCCTCTTCGTAGCGACAGTTCTGCTGCGGCGAGATCGATCACGGGACCTGAGACTCCATGCGCGTTCGCCGCTTCTGTCCAGGACGAAAGAGTGCTGAGTCTGCCGAGGCTGACCAATTCGTCAAGCGAACTGCGCACGAGCCGCTCGATCAAGTCGAACCGCGATGCCTGCTCGATGGTTGAGAATGCCGAATCCCACTGGCAATGCTGGGCGAAGAAATCGACCATCGCATCGGTCACGCGCCACGCTGATTTAGAGGAAGGCGCGAGCTTTGCTTCCAAGAACCTCCGAAGGAGCGGGTGGAATTCGAAGGCCTCGCTGGGCGGTGTCGGAGTCAAAAACCCGAACCGCGTTGCCTCGTCGAGCAAGTCCTCTGCGTCGCTGCCGAAGAGATGCATCGCAAGCTGCTCGTCGAGCTTCGGTGCGAGGAGCATCTGTCGAAGGCCTTCCTTGAGGCGCGGACTTGCAGCGCCGTACAACTCTTCGGCGAAGAAGTCGTAGAGGGCGATCGGCACCTCTCCCTCGGGAATCGCGCCAGGGGTCAGCGCGGCCAAACCAATCACCGCAGGCCAACCATGGGCAAGCGCGACTAGGCCTGGAGCGGGAATTTCCTCCCTAACGCCAAGAACGATCGCAGCCTCGTCTGGGGTCATCGCGAGCGCTGACCGTTCGATCTCGTGGATTTCGCCGTACAAAATGCGCCGAGCCGTAACCCACGGAGGCCGTCGTCGGCTCGTCAGCAGCAGCCGAACAGGTGTGAGACCGACGAGCGTGTCGACAAATTCTTCGGACGGAGGGGAGGACGCGAGCTGGTAATCGTCGATCGCGAGCCAGGCGTCGGCGGGCCAGTCGCTGAGGTCTTCGGCCAGCAACTCCGCCAGCACGTCGACTTCGCGCTCAGGCTCCTGGGTCACGCGCAGCCTTTCCCGAAGTCGTTTCGCCGCCCCAGGCACGATCGCCGACGCAGCCTCGGCGAGCCCGACAGCGAGAGCGGCGACATCCGCCGAAGCAGCAGTCGCCCGATACCAACCGTGTCGCCTGTTCGCCAGCCACTGCTGCGCCAGCGTCGTCTTCCCGTAGCCGGCCGGCGCGACGAGCATGAGCACGCGAGCCGTCGCCTGATCCAAAAGGCGCGTCAGGCGCGGACGCTCGATGATGTGGCGGCGCCCGACTTCGATGTTGAAGCCGCTCTTGTCCTCCATCTCCCCGCGGGGCGCCGCAGTTGCCCGCGGCCGAAAAACTAGCGCGGTCTGCGCAAGAATGCCAGACCTGTCCTGAGGGGACGAGCCCCGCCTGCGGCCGAAGCGGCAGGCGGGGCGCCGTTAGTCCCCGCGGTCCTCGGTAGGCGCCGCGAGGCCTTGGGAGAGAGGGTCCTCGCCGGTGAGCGAGCGAAACGCGATCGGAATCTGCCGTCGACGCGCACAACCGAGCTTCTGCCGCAAGACATCTGCATGAGCCTTCGCCGTGCGGGCGGAGATGCCGAGCCGCTGGCCGACCTCCTCATTCGAGCAGCCGGCCGCGATTAGTTCGACGACTTCGCGCTGCCGCTTGGTCAATGTCGGCGGGTCCTCGGGAATCGTCGCTGACATGGCACCGACGCTAGCAGCGTTGTCTCACGCTGAATATTGGCCGAAAGGCGTATTTCGCGATCTACGCCGTTGGGAGTACCGCACCCCGGACGAAGCTCGCGTCGTGCCCGCGGGCGTTCGACTCTCGCAACACCACGTCGTCGGCTGCCTCGATCCGCCTCAACAGCTCCAACTCGTCGCGGAGGTGCGTCCGCATCATCTCGGGACCGTCGGTGGCGATCGTGAACGGAACGCCGTGGTCGACAAAGGCGCGAAAGGTGTCGCGCACCGCTGCCTCGTCGGGCAACGCCTTCGTCAGCAGGTTCGACGTCGGACAGATCTCGAGGACGATCTCCTGCTCGCGAAGCGCGGCCATCAGGCTTTCGTCCCGGACGGCCAAAATCCCGTGGCCGATTCGATCCGGACGGAGCGTCTCGATCACCTCGCCGATCTCGGCGACTCCGTGCTCCTCACCCTCTTCGCCCACGTGGATCGTGATCCCGAGCCCGGCCCCGCGCGCCTCGTCGATCAGCGGCGCCAGCTCGCGGTAGGAGTAGCGCTCGCCGCCGGGGCGCGGGCCGGCGATGTCGATGCCGACGATCCCGCGCGGTGCCCAGCGGATCGCCTTCTCGACGATGATCGAGTTCAGCTCGTAGCTGAACGTGCGGTCCATCATCAGGATCAGCCCGGCCCGGACCTGCGGGTACTCGATCTGCGCCCGGTCGAGGCCGCGGATCGCGGCGAGGATGATGTGATCTAGATCACGTTCGCCGCCACGGTTCCGCTTCATCGGATTGAAGCGGAGCTCGAGCGTCGTGATCCCCTGCGATCGGTAGGCGCCGCCGATCGCCGCGTGCACGGAGCGCTCGACCGCGAGCGGGCTCGATTGGATCAGCTCGGTCCAGTGGTAGATCTGGTCGAGCGCGTCGAGCGAGTCGACGCGGCGGGGGTCGGCGATGGTGACGAGCCTGTCGAACTCCCAGTAGTCCTTGACCGGGAGCGCGATGCCCTGCTCGTGCGCGAGGCTCCAGAGGATCTCGGTGGCAACCGAGGCGCCGAGGTGCGTGTGCAGCTCGGCGAGGCCTCCGTCGACCACCATCTTCTGAGTCTAGAGGGCCGGGTGGCCGAGGGGGAGTTTTTTGCCCCCGAGGATTCGGGCGAAGCCGCAGGTTTTCGGCGCCGGGGCGCTCTTACTGATCGCACGCCGTCGAACAGGAAGGGAGACGCCGCATGGATCTTCAAGTGCGCCAGGTCTACGAGCGCCTCGCGCCGGACGCGGACGAAGCGATCGTCGCCGACCTCGCCGAGACCGTGGAGCTGCAGGCCGCGAGGATCGAGACGCTTTCGTTTCAGCTCCGGAGAGCGGACGCGTGGATTCGCGAGCTGGCGGCTGAGCTCGAGCGGACGGTTGCGGAGGACGAGCCAGAGCCGCTGACGTTCCGCGAGCGCATCCTGGCCGCAGCGGCAGCCAGGTAGTCGTCCGCACTCAGCGCTTGCCGCGGCCGGGCGGGCCGGTGTGATCGTGGTTCTTGTCGCCCTTGCCCCAGCCGGGCCGGTCGGGACGGCCCGCCGACGCCTCACCGATGGGAGCCGGAAGCGGGGACGTGGGCGCGGCGGGGGGAGCCGGCGGGGACGCGGGCGGCGGAGGTGAAGGCGGCGCCGGCGGAGCCGGCGGCGTGGGACGTTCGGTCTTCGGCGGCTTGGCCTTCCGCGGAGGTTTCCGCGGCGACGGCTTCGCGGGCGCGGGCGGGAGCGGTGCCGCCGTCGGCGGTGCGGCGGCCGTGACACCGGAGTCACCGGCGGCGAGATCGGTCCGCTCCGTTGCGGGTCCGGTCGGCTTCCGCGCAGGCGCACGTTGCTTGTGCCGGAAGACGTGGCGGTGCTCGGTCACGACCCGCTCGAACGTGCGGGTGGCTACCGGAGGAATCCAGTCCGGCACCGGCTCGGCGGTAAAGCGGAGCGGCGGCACCGCATCGAGACCCGGCTTCTCCAGTGCCGCGCGCCAGAGGTAGCCCGACGCTACGCCCGCGGAGACGAGCGAGACGATGCGAAGCACGTCCCAACGAGCGAGCACACGCTCAGTATCCAGAGGCGGTCTGACGGACTACTGGTAGCGGACGCTCTCCGCGAGCGCGACGCGGTTCTTGCCCGCGTCCTTCGCACGGTAGAGGGCGGTGTCCGCGCCTCGCAGCAGATCGTCTCCCGCCTGGCCCGGTTCGAGCTCCGAGACGCCGAAGCTGGCGGTCATCGACACCTTCTCTCGTCCGAGCGTGGTCAGCGGCGACTCGCTGACAGAGCGGCGGATCCGATCGGCGACGCTGCCGGCCCCGTGGATATCCGTCTCGGGCAGCAGGATCGCGAATTCCTCGCCGCCGAGTCGTCCGAGCACGTCGATGTCCCGGAGATGCCCGCGGGCCAGCTCGGCGAACGCCTTCAGGACCTCGTCGCCCATGTGGTGGCCGAAGCGGTCGTTCACGAGCTTGAAGTCGTCGAGGTCGGCGAGCACGGCGGCGAGAGGCGCGTCGAGCGTCGCGGCCCGTGTGATCTCGGTCGCCAGGGCTTCCATGAAGCGGCGCCGGTTGACGAGGCCCGTCAGCTCGTCGGTGATCGCCTGGCGCTGGATGATGTGGTGCAGTCGCGCGTTCTCGAGCGCGATCGCAGCCTGCGACGCGAGCCACTCGGCGAGCTTCAGCGTCTCGGCGTCGAACCCCGAGGGCGGCGCGTAGAGCTCGAGCGTCGTGGTCTCGCTGGGCACGGCCGCGTCGAGCGCGAACGTCGACATCCGGGCTCTGTTGTTGACGTCGCCGATCCACGCCGCCTCTTCGCCCTCTTGAAGGAGCCGCCCGCCGCGGGCACCGGTCGCTTCGGTGAGAACTTCGAGGATCACCGGCAGCAGCGCCTGAGGATCGTGCGTCGCGGCCAGGGCGTTTCCGACCAGGGCAAGCGCCTCCCGAGGATCGCGCTTACCGGTGTGCGGCCGTCGCCGGTCTCGGCGAAAGGGCGCCGGCTGCCTCTGTCGCGCCAGCGCCCGCAACGTCGAGACGAGCAGGAGAATCGTCGCCAGGGTCGCGAGCGAAGCAAGGACAATCAGGGTGGCTCGGTCGGTCACGACCGGTCTCGCGACCTTTTGTTAAGAAGCATCTTCCGCAGCGCGCTAGCGTCCCTCCGCTTCGCAACGAGTCTAACCAGCGGCTCGGGCTGATCCTCCCGGCGAAGGAATCGCGCCCGCGCGCGCGAAGGGTCGTTCTTCGTGGGCGGTGCAACGCATGGCGGCAACGGGCGCGCCGCGGAATCGAACGGCGCGTCTCTCGCGACACTCGCGCAGCGGCTGGAGTCGGTCGACCCGGGCGCGATCGCCCATGGGCGGGGTGTAGCCGCGCTGGCGGTCGAGATGGGGAGGCAACTCGAGCTGGACGCCGCGGCCTTGGCGGCGATCGAGGTCGGGGCGACCCTGCACGACGTCGGCAAGCTCGTGCTGTCGCCTTCGCTGCTCGGAAAGCCGGGCCCGCTGACCGAGTCGGAGTGGGAGGTCATGCGCACGCATCCGGCCGAGGGCGAGCGCCTGCTGACGCGGATGATCAACTCCCCCTCCGCCCTCGCCGTCGTCCGTTCGCACCACGAGCGGTGGGACGGCGACGGCTATCCGAGCGGACTCGCCGGCGAGGAGATTCCTCTTCCCGCGCGCATCGTCGCCGCTGCCGACGCTTTTTACGCGATGACTCACAACCGGCCCTACCGGCGCGCCATCTCTCGTTCGGCTGCGCTGATCGAGCTCATCCGGAATGCCGGCTCGCAGTTCGACGCGGCCTGCGTCGAGACGCTGCTCAAGATCGCGCGTTGGAGCTCGAACGGCTCTACGCGAAGGGACGAATCGCGCCGACGAAGCGCGACGCGTACGCAGCGAGCGATGTGATCCGCACGACGTCGCCCGTGTGCGGCGCGTGAATGAAGAGGCCGCCGCCGACGTACATCCCCACGTGGTCGGGGCCGGAGAAGCTCGCGTCGAAGAAGACGAGGTCTCCGGGCGCGAGTTGAGACGGCGGCACCGGGGCTCCCTCGTGGAACTGGGTCCCGGTGTAATGCGTCAGGCTGATCCCGAGCTTCGCGTAGACGAACATCATGAGTCCCGAGCAGTCGAAGCCCGTGTCGGGTCGCGCGCCTCCCCAGCGGTAGGGCACGCCGAGGAACTGCGCGGCGATCTGCACCGCTCTGCCGCCGACGCCGTTGTCCGCGAGCGGCGGGAGGCTCACAAGTGGCGTACCCGCCATTGGCTCGGGAACGGTCCAGAGCGCCGGCGCGCTCGGGCTGTCCGCAAAGCCGAGCGTCGCCCACGGCTCGGGGCCGACGGTGTTCGCCGCCGTCTGCGCCGCTCGGCGGTGACCGCGCTGGCGTAAGCCGACGAGCACCTGGGCCCCGTGCTTGAAGCCCGGGAAGCCGGCCGGGACGACGAGCCGCAGTGCGACGAAGCCGGTCTGCTTCCCGATCACGGCCGTCTGGCGCGTGACCAGATAGCTCGAGCCGTCGACCGAGAAGATGGAGTTCTGCTTCGCCTCGGCGGCGAGCCCGGCCACGACCAGCCCGTCCACCAGCGTCCGGGCGCCGGTCAAGACGACCCGGTCGGCCTGGACGCGTCCGTTCAGCAGCGAAACGTGGTTCAGGACCACGCGCGTGTCGGTCGTCGCGATCGAGCCGATCGCGATCAGCGAGCCGTCACCCGGATATGAGAACGAGCCCTTCTGGGCGGTCGCGAGCAGCGCCCCGTCGCCCGTCCGCACCTGCGCCGCGCCGAAGACGTCCGCGGCGGCGCCGGGTGCCACGCCGAGCGCGGCCACCGCAAGCACGAGCACGACTGCTGCGCGCACCACGAGGCCCGCAGGATAAAGCGGATTTCGCTTAGAGCGCCGAGCGCAGCGACCTCTCGACCGACGCGATCTCGGACTTCGCGGTCGCGATCTGCTCCGCCGGCAGCGACGTCTTCGTCGCCGCCGCGTCCATCACCGGCTCGAGCCTCGGCCGCAGATCTTCGAGTCGGTCGAGCGCGTCCTGGGTCTTGCTCTGCACGGCCTGCTTCTCCGCTTCCGCGACGCGCGCCGCGGATGTTCCTGCTGCGGCGCCGGCCTTCACGCCCGCCGAGACGCCGAACGCGGCAGCCGCGATCGTCGAGATCGCCGGAACCACGAGGCCGAGCACGCTCGTTGCGTCCTTCGACGAGTTGTAGTGCTGCACGATGAAGACGGCGAGGACGGCGATCGCTGCGAGGGACGCGAGGATGATCAGGATGTCACGCAGGTCGGTGGCGACGATGGACCAGAGGCCCTCGCGTTGCTCGGGGGTACTCATCTGACCTCTCCCTCCTGGTTTACTGACGGCGAGGCGAATCTAACCATCACTCGAACGAGGGATGCCCGTGGCGGCGCGGTGCGCGATGATCGGGCGCGTGCCGCCCGCGGAACCGCTCAGTCCCGAACTGATCCTCATCTCTCCCCCTGAGGTCTCGCAGGTGGCTCGCGAGTTGCTACCGGAGCCGGGGTCCTTCGGCCGATCGGGGGGGTTTGCGCCACCCCGTCGGGAGTCGAGGCTCCGGCGGCTGCTCGTGCTCGCGGCGATCTACGCGGGCTGCCTGCTGCTCACCGTGCCGCCGCTCGCCTTCGTCGCTTTCGCGTCGCCTTCGCTCAGTCGTTGACGTCGGGGTCGCGCTCGCGCGCCTGCTGCTCGCGCTGCTGCGCCTGCTGCGAGAGCCGTTGAGCCTCGCTGCGTAGCTGGCCGGCTTCGCTGCGGCGCTTCTCCAGCCGTTTCGTCTGCGCCTGGCGGGCGACGTACGCGCCGATCGCGAGCAAGACGATCGCGGCGATGACGATGACGATGATCGCGGTGGTGCTCATAAAGGGCGTTTTGCCGCTCGGCGCTCAGACCAAACTGCGTGGCACCGGTCGTTCGAGCTGGCTCTCGACGAGGCGCGTGGCCAGGTCGACCGCGTCGGCCATCTTCTGCTCGTCGACGAGCTCGAGGCTCTCGGTGGGCAGGTGGTACTCCGGATAGGGGAAGTGGAGCACGCTGACCGCGGGGATCTTCTCCTGCGCGAAGAAGTAGTGATCGGTGCCCATCGACGGAGCCGTCAGCTTCACTTCGTACCGGCCGGTGAGCTCGAGCCGCTCCGCTTCCGCAAGTGCCCGGCCTCGAAGCTCGTCCGGGCCGACCATGATCTCGAGGCTCGAGCCGTGGGCAATGCAGTCGAGGTTGACGACGCCGACGACGCGGTCGAGCTCTCCATGCAGCTTGGCCTCGTCGACGTAGTAGCGCGAGCCGAGGAGGCCATACTCCTCGGCGCCGAAGGCGATGAAGATCAGCGTGCGCGGGTGCTTCCCGCCGACCAGGCGCTCGGCGATGCGGCGGACGCCCTCCACGCCGCTCGCGTTGTCGATCGTGCCGTTCCCTCGCCAGACGGAGTCGAAGTGTGCGGAGACGACGACGGCCTCGTTCAAGTCGCCCTCGAGCTCGGCGATCACGTTGCAGTCGCGCAGGCCGGAGAGGAGGCGACCGCCGGCCACGAGTCGCGCACGAGCTTCCTCCATGCCGCGCAGCCGCTCGGCGTCAGCCTTGGAGATCAGCGCCGCCGGCCCGGTCAGCGTCGCCGAATAACCCGCCGGGAACGGACAGGCGCCGCCGCCCTCGATCGGGATCGCATACAGGCGCGCGAGCTCCGCGCCTTCTTCGCTCTCGATTGCGAACGTGGGGATCTCGAAGACGTCGGGCAGCGCGGGGTAGTCGCCGAGATAGCGGACGCGCCCCTCGGCGCCGCCGTTCGTGGATGGGGAATACACGCACGGGCCGGCGGTCCAGCGCTCGCCGTCGATCTCCAACTCGGGCTCATCCGGCTCGTAGCCGACGAGATGGAACTCCTGAAAGCGGGGCTCGAGGCCGAGCTCGCGGAGCGAGCCGGCAATCGCCTCGGCCGCGCGTCGCGCCTCGGGTGAGCCGGCCATGCGCACTCCGATCTCGGAGCCGAGCGTCTGTAAAAGGTTCACGCGCGCAACTCTAGAGCTAACATCGCGATCCGTCCCAGCGTCAGTAGAGACGCATACATCTAGAGCCTGCGGGAGGTCCGGAATGCCCGATCGGTGGAAGCTCCTGTTTTCGGTAGGCCTTGCTGCGCTCCTCGTCACGGCAGCCGCCGGCTGCGGGGGAGGCGGCGGCGGAGGCAAAAAGAGCGAGAAAGGCACGGAGGCAGGCGGCAAGGGCGGGACGCTGCTGACCCTTGCGCAAGCTGCGCCGTCGGGTTCCCCCGATCCGCAGATCAACTACACGCTGCAGGAGTGGCAGCTCCTGATCCTCACGCACGACGGGCTCGTCGGGTTCAAGCGCGCGTCGGGAACGGAGGGGACGAAGAAGGTCCCGGACCTCGCCGATTCGATCCCGCAGCCCCAGAACGGCGGCAAGACCTACACCTTCACGCTTCGCAAGGGGATCAAGTTCTCGAACGGCAAGGAGCTGAAGGCGAGCGACGTCAAGTACACCTTCGAACGCCTGTTCAAGATCAAGCAAAGTCCGAACGCAAGCACTTGGTACAACGTGATCGTCGGGGCAGACAAGTGCCTGAAGACACCGGCGACCTGTGACCTCTCGCAGGGCATCGTCGTCGACGACGCCAAGGGAACGGTCACCTTCCACCTGACCCAGGGCGACCCGGAGTTCCTCGACAAGCTCGCCGTTCCGTTCGGGTTCATCCTCCCGACCGGGACGCCGAACAAGGAAGTGAACATCCCGCCGCCAGGGACCGGGCCGTACTACTTCAAGCAGTATGCGCCGCGCAAGCAGATCCAGCTCGTGCGCAACCCGAATTTCAAGGAGTGGTCGAAGGACGCGCAGCCGGACGGAAAGCCGGACGAGATCATCCAGAAGTTCGGGGTCTCGGTCGAGGGCGAGGTGACCCAGGTCGAGAACAACCAGGCGGACTGGGTGTTCGACAACCCACCGGCCGACCGGCTGCCGGAGCTCTCTTCTTCGAAGTACGCCGACCGCGTGCACGTCAACGCGCTCACCGCGGTGTGGTACTTCGCCTTCAACGTCAACCAGCCGCCGTTCAACAACCTGAAGGCGCGGCAGGGAGTCAACTTCGCCACCGACCACGACGCGCTGGTGAGGATCTACGGCGGGCCGAAGCTGGCGCAGCCGACCTGCCAGATCCTGCCGCCGAACTTCCCCGGCTACAAGCCGTACTGCCCCTACACGAAGAACCCGGGCGAGAAGTGGTCGGCACCCGATCTGGCGAAGGCGCAACAGCTGATCGCCGCGTCTGGCACGAAGGGCGCGAAGGTCAACGTCACGACGGACACGACGGCCGTGAACAAGTCGCTCGCGCTCTACTTCGTCAGCCTGCTGAACAAGCTCGGCTACAAGGCGAAGCTGCAGGCGCTCTCGCCGGACATCCAGTATCCGTACTGCCAGAACTCGAACAACAAGATCCAGTTCTGCCTGTCGAGCTGGTACCAGGACTACCCGGCGGCCTCGGACTTCATCAACATCCTGCTCGGCTGCAAGTCCTACAACCCCGGCTCGGACGCGAGCCCGAACATCGCGGAGTTCTGCGTCAAGCCGATCGAGGACAAGATCCAGCAGGCCTTGAAGACCGGGATCACGGACGCGAACGCTGCCAACGACCAGTGGGCGCAGATCGACAAGGAGATCGTCGACCAGGCGCCGTGGGTGCCGATGTTCAACCCGAAGTACATCGACTTCCTCTCGGACCGTGTGAAGGGCTACACGTTCAGCCCGCAGTGGTACTTCCTGCTCGGGCAGGCGTCAGTGAAGTAGAGGCCGGGTAAAGGGGCCCCGTGGCCGAGTTTGCCTACGAGCCCGAAGAAACTCCGCTACCGACAGGGGAACAGGCCGGCGAGATCGTCGGCCGAAGCCCCTGGGCGCTGGCGGGGCGGCGGCTCCTGCGGAACAAGCTCGCGCTCGGCGCGCTCGTCCTCTTCGTCCTGGTCGTGGTCGTCAGCTTCGGGGCGCCGATCTACTCGAAGCACATCGCGAAGACGGAGGCCTTCGGCTCGAACCTGACCGGTACGACCACAGTCAATGGGAAGACGGTGCCCGTGATGACCTCCGGGGGCGGCGAGCTCGGCCTCGGTGAGGTCCCCATCGGGCCAACCTGGGAGCGGCACTACTTGCTCGGCGCCGACGATCAAGGCCGGGATGTCGCCTCCAGGGTTCTCTACGGCGGGCGGTCGTCGCTCGAGATCGGGATCGGCTCGGCGCTAATCGCCTGTCTGCTCGCGCTGCTGATCGGTCTGACGGCGGGCTTCTTCGGCGGGATCGTCGACGCCTTCCTGTCCCGCCTGATGGACCTGATCTGGGCCTTCCCCGTCTACCTGCTCGCGATCTCGTTGGCGACCGTGCTGCTCACGGAGGGGCTGAAGCTCTGGTTCATCCACCTCTCGTCCGACTCGCTCTGGATCCCGACGCTGATCATCGGGCTGGTCTACGTCCCGTATGTGTTCCGCCCCGTGCGGGGCCAGGTGTTGTCGATCCGGGAGAAGGAGTTCGTCGAGGCCGCCATCTCGCAGGGCGCTTCAAACCTGCGGCTGATGTTCAGCGAGATCCTCCCGAACGTCGCCTCGACGGTGATCGTGCTGCTGCCGCTGATCATCGCGACGACGATCCTCACCGAGGCTGCGCTCTCCTATCTGTCGATCGGCGTCCAGGCGCCGAAGGCGAGCTGGGGCACCGTGATCCAGGACGGGCAGGGCCTCCTGTACACGCGGCCGATGGTCGCGATCGCGCCGGGGATCATGATCGTGCTGACCGTGCTGTCGCTGAACGTGTTCGGGGACGGCCTGCGCGACGCGCTCGACCCGCGGGCGAAGCTGAGGCTCAAGCAGTGACGGCGGCCCCCGCCTTCACACTTCGGCGGCTCGGACTCGCTGCAATGCGTCGCGAGGCGTCGTCCTCAGTCGCGGACGTAACCTACGGATACGCCCGCTCCCTCCGTCCTTGCCTCGCTCGCTTTTCGCGAGCCGAGCGCGCGAATTGCTCGGGCGGGTACCGCTGATGGCCGCGTTCGTCGTCCGGCGCGTGATCTGGCTGCTCGTCGTCCTCTTTGCGATCACCGTGCTCGTCTTCCTGATCTTCTTCAACACGCCCGGCGTGAACCCGGCGCGCCAGATGGCCGGACGCCACGCCGACCCGCAGACCGTCGAGACGATCAAGCACGAGTTCGGGCTCGACCGAGCGCTGCCGGTGCGCTACGCGCTGATGATGAAGCACCTCTTCATCAGCCGCGACCTCGTCTCCTACTCGAGTCGGATCAAGGTGATCCCGGAGATCACGAGCTCGGCGCCCGTGACGTTCTCGCTGGTGTTCGGCGCGGCGTTGATCTGGGTCGTGTTCAGCATCGCGGCCGGCCTGGCCGCGGCGATCTTGCGTGGGACGATCTTCGACCCGCTCTTAATGATCCTGGCCCTGATCGGGATCTCGATGCCTGTCTTCTGGCTCGGCGAGGTCGCCAACCTCATCACGCAGGACAGGCTGCACGGCTTCTTCCTCTTCTCCTGGGTGCCGCCGCTCGGCTACACGCCTCTGACCGAGAACCCGTTCATGTGGTTCAAGCACATGGTCATCCCGTGGTTCGTGCTGTCGGTGCTCTACGTGGGCTTCTACGCGCGCGTGCTGCGGGCGAACATCATCGAGGTCGAGAGCGAGGACTACGTGCGGACGGCGAAGGCGAAGGGGCTGTCGCCGCGCAACGTGCTGCTCAAGCACCAGCTGCGCACGTCGATGATCACGTTCGTCTCGCTCTTCGGGCTCGACTTCGGCTTCCTCGTGGGCGGCGGCGCGCTGCTGACCGAGGTCGTGTTCGGCCTGCCGGGTGTGGGCCAGCTCACGTACCAGTCGCTGACGACGCTCGACCTGCCGGTGATCATGGCGACCGTGATCTACGCGGCGTTCTTCATCACGCTGGCGAACGCGCTCGTCGACGTGCTGTACGCCTGGCTCGACCCGCGCGTGCGGCCGGCGTAGGCCCGGCTAGCGCCGGATGATCACCTGCGCGCCGACCGGCACGAGGCGCATCAGAAAGCGCAGGTCGCGCGGCCCGGCGTGCAAACAGCCGAGCGAGGTTGCTCCGCCCGCGTCCCGGCGGGGCGATCCGTGGATGGCGAGCCGGCCCGGGCCGCGCCAACCGCCGGGCAGACGCGTCTGCCAGCCCGACAGCGCGAGGATGCAACAGCCGTAGTACGAACCGTACTGCCGGCCGGGAAGCTTGTCGGTGACGGCGAAGCGGCCGGTCGGAGTGGGCGTGCCGGGGCGCCCGACGGCGACGCGGATTCGTCGGATCGTGTGGCCGCCGTTTCGCACTGCGATCGTGCGCTGCGAGAGGTCGATACGGAGCACGATCCGCGTGCGCGTGAAGCGGAGCCCGCCCGCTTGGCCGTCGATCCAGGCGAGCCGGCCGTTCGGCACCGCCGGGGTCACCACGCCAAGCCAGCGGCCCTTGCGCGTCCTGACGACAGGCATCGTCAGCGGCGAGCCGTAGAGGGTTTGCGGCCCGACCCAGCCGACGACCTTGCCGCCCGGCCGGGCGCGTAGCGCAATTCCGCGCTGCTTGACGTGCACGACGAGCCGTCCCGAATGCCACTTCACAGCCGGAAGCGGTGTCGCGGACTCGGCCGCAACGAGGGCCGCGACGGCGGCGAGGAGAAGAATTCGGCGCACGAAGGCTGGATCGGCACCGGCGCGCGCAGCGCGGCATCACTCGAACGAGGGACGGAGGCTGAGGCGCCGCTTGCGGTGCCGCCTTCAGGACGCCCGGCCCCGCCGGTGCGTCCGTCTGAAATGACCGGTCGAGCGGGATGGGTCGGGTTTAACGCCGTGGTCGTTAGGCTGCGCGCGATGAAGGTCGGGATCGTCGTCCCGTACTCCTGGTCGTTCTGGGGCGGCGTCCCGGAGCACGCCGAGCATCAGGCGCGCTCGCTCGCGGAGCTGGGCGTCCAGACGTCGACGATCATCGGCAACGATCCGCCGGGCACGTTCACGCGCCTGCTGCACCCCCGTCACGGGCGCCACGGCGAACCTCCGCCCGACGTGATCCCGGTCGGCCGGTCGGTGATCGTGCCGGCAAACGGCGCCCTGCCGAACATCATCCTCAGCCCACGCGCGGTCCTGCGCGTCCGCCAGGCGCTCGAGCGCGAGCGCTTCGACGTGCTCCACCTGCACGAGCCGATGACGCCTGTGGTCTGCGTCGCGGCGCTCGCTTCGGCGCGCTGCCCGATCGTCGCCACATTCCATGCCGCCGGAGAGCTCGGGTGGAACAAGATGGGCCGGCCGGTGTGGGGCTTCCTGATGAACCGGATCGACCACCGGATCGCGGTCTCCGAGCAGGCCCGCGCCTCGACGGCGCGCTGGTTCCCGGGTCAGTACGAGATCCTGCCGAACGGGGTCCTGATTCCGCCCGACGCCGATCCGGCGAGGCGGGCGAACCGTGTCGTCTTCGTCGGCCGCCACGATCCCCGCAAGGGAATGCCCGTGCTGCTGCGCGCCTGGCCCGAGGCCCATCGCCGTACCGGCGCGGAGCTGCGCGTGATCGGAGCGGATCCGCTGGCCGTGCGGCTCCAGCTCGCGCGCCACCAGCTCCCCGACGACGGAATCGAGATGCTGGGATCGATTCCCGACGAGGCGCTGACGGAGGAGTTGCTCGCGGCGAAGGTGCTGGTTGCGCCCTCGCTCGGCGGCGAGAGCTTCGGCATGGTGCTGACCCGCGCCTTCGCCTGCGCGACGCCCGTGGTCGCGTCGGCGATTCCCGGGTACCGCGACGTGATGCGGGCCGAGACGGGGACGCTAGTCAAGCCGGGCGATCCGAGCGCGCTCACCGATGCGCTCGTCTCCATGCTCGAGGATGAGCCGCGCCGTCAAGCGTTGGGAGCCGCGGCGCGCGAGTATGCGCAGCGGCACTACGACTGGCGCGACATTGCGCGCCGGCTCGTGGAGATCTACGACGGCGTCAGCGGCCGCAGCCGCGAGCCTCTCACCGCCGCGGGATGAAACTGCGCGCACCGCGGCAGCGCTGGTTGCGGGTGGCGCTGCTCGTGCCGGCGGCCGCCGGGCTCGGCGCGCTCGTCTGGTGGCGGGGTCCGGAATGGCACCTCGTCGGGGACGCCTTCACAGTCGTGGCGTGGTGGTGGGTCCTGGCGGCGATCGCGCTCAACCTCTGCTCCGTCGTCGTGCGCGCAGTCGCCTGGCAGATCGTGATCAACCAGGCGATGCCGGCGCCGCATCCACGCTTTCCGCTGGTCTTCTCGGCCTTTTCGATCGGGCTGTTCGCCAATGCCGTGCTTCCGGGCCGGATCGGGGAGCTGGCGCGCGTGGCGGTTCTGACCAGGAAGCTCGACGGTAGGGACGGAACCTGGGCGGCGGTGCTCGGCAGCGTGTTCGCGCATCGCCTGTTCGACCTCGTTCCGTCGCTCGCGCTGATCCTGTACGTGCTGCTCACCGCGAAGCTGCCGCACTGGGCGGTGACGAGCCTCGCCGTCGTGGTCGTGATCGGCTTCGCGCTGTTGGCGATCGGGATGGTGAGTGCGCGACGCCACCATCGCTCGGTCCTCGACGAGCTCAGTCCCGTGCGGCGAGTCGTCACGATGGCGCGGCACGGTCTGGGCGTCCTCCACTCTCCAGTCCCGGCGACGCTCGCTGCCGTTTGCCAGTGCCTCGGTTGGCTTTGCCAGCTGCTGGCCGTCTTCACCGCGATGCGCGCGTTCGACATCCACGAGGGCCTGCCCGCGGCGGCGCTCGTGCTCGTGCTGATGAACCTGGCGACGATCTTCCCGTTGTGGCCCGGAAACGTGGGTCTCGTGCAGGCGGCGATCGCGCTCCCGCTGCTGAGCTACGGGGTCTCGAAGGCGAAGGGCATCGCCTTCGGCTTCGGGCTGCAGGCGATCGAGGCTTCTGTCGGCGTGGGTGTCGGGTTGCTGTTCCTCGCGCGCGAGGGACTCTCGTTCGCGATGTTGCGGCGCATGCCGCCGGCCACGGAAGCGCCGGCGGGCGTGGAGCAGCCCGCGGCCGACGAAGCCGGAGCCCGTGCGCGCGCTCGCGTGCCCGGCTAGCCTCAAGGGCGTTCTCGGCGCGCCAGCGGCCGCGGCCGCGCTGGCCGAGGGTCTGCGGGAGAGCGGAGCCGAGGCGGACGAGCTCCCCGTGGCCGACGGCGGCGAAGGCACGGCGGAAGTGCTCGCCTCCGCCCTCGGCCTCGAACTTTGTGTTGCATCACCCGTGCACGACGCTTTCGGACGGCCTCGCGAGGCGCCCATCCGCTATTTGCACGACGGAAGCGCTGTGGTCGAGTCAGCGGAGGTGATCCCGCTCGATCCGGCACGACTCGACCCCCTCACGGCCTCCAGCCGCGGCCTCGGTGAGCTCATCGCGGCGCTAAGGCCCTGCAAGCGGCTGATTGTGTGTCTGGGAGGCACGGCCAACATGGATGGGGGTAAGGGGTTTTGTGAAACGCAACACAAGCTTCCCGTTCGTACCGTTGCGCTCTGCGACGTCGACGCGCGCCTGCTCGAGGCGCCGCGGTTGTTCGGCCCCCAGAAAGGCGCGCGACCGGACGACGTTCGTCTGCTCGAGCGTCGGCTCGCTGCGATGGACGAGCTTGCGCCGTTTGCCGATCTCGCCGGCGCGGGAGCGGCCGGGGGACTCGGAGCCGCCCTCGCCTCGCTTGGCGCCGAGCTCGTGCCGGGCGGGGCCTACGTCCTCGAGTCGATTCGCTTTCGCGAGCGCGCGCGCTCGGTCGATCTCGTCGTCACCGGCGAGGGCAAGGTCGACGAGAGCACGCGCCGGAGAAAGGCACCCGGAGAGGTGCTGCGCGTGTGCCGCGAGGAAGGCGCTCGGTGCGTCGTCTTCGGGGGGCGCGTAGAGGTCGAGCTCGAGGGAGCGGAGATGGCCGAGCTGAGCGGCTCGCCCGAGCGGGCGCGCGAGGACCTGGTTGCACTCGGCCGCGCCCTTGCCTAGTCCTAGACCGAAGCGACGCCCGGCCGCAGCGAGGCGAGCCGCGTCCCGATCACGGCGTCGGCCGCGCGCGTGCTCGCCGCATGGCCGGTCACGGCGCCGAGGAAGTCGTCGCGCTCGATTGCGTATAGCTGCACGTCCGTCAACGCGGTCACGGTCGCCGTCCGCGGTACGTCGCGCAGCAGCGCGATCTCGCCGAAGTAGCCGCCGGGCTCGAGCTCGGCCGTATGCCGGCCTTCATCGGCGATCACCGCGACGCGCCCCTCCGAGATCACGTAGAAGCGGTCACCGACCTCGCCCTGCCGGATGACGTCTTCGCCGGCCCTCGTCTCGACCGGTGCGGCCGCGAGGGCGAGTTGCTCCAGGACCGGAACCGGTAGCGGCGCGAACATCGGAATCGACCCGAGCAGCTCGAGCGGCCGAACCGGGACGGGGGTCTCGGCGTCGATCTGCGTCAGCTGGCGCCACGTGAGGAGCGCCGCGGCCGGCAGGGAAGCGCCGGTGACGATCAAGGCGCCGCGGACGCCGAGCGCGTCGATGAGCAGGGGTGCCAGCAGGGCGCCGATCCCGATCGTGCCGACGATGATTCCCTCCAGTACGCCGAATACGCGCGACAGTACCTCGTCCGCGACTCCGCGCTGCAACAGCGTGATCGCGGCCACGTCGACGAGCGTATTCCCGATCCCCACCACCGCGAGCAGGACGAGCGCGAAAGCCGCATCCGGCAGCACGCCGATCAACGCGAGCGGAAGCCCCCAGAGCAGAATCCCGAACGCGAACCTCGTCGCGAGCTTCCGCTGGCCGAGCAGCGAGATCGCCGCCAGGCCGCCTGCGAGTCCGCCGACGCCGATCGCCGAGTTGAGATAGCCGACCCCCGCCGTGCCGAGGTCGAGCAGTTGAAGCGCGGTGACGACGATCAGGACGCCGAGGGCGCCGGCGACCAGGGTCTGGAGGCTCAGCAGCCCGACGAGCAACCGCAGGCGGCCGTCGGCGAGGATGGCGCGGAAGCCCGCCGAGAGCTCGTGCGCGACCCCCGCAGCGCTTTCTCCCTCCTCCTTCTCGGGGATCCCCTCCTTCGAGATCCGGGCGACGTTGTACGCCGACCACAGAAAGGTTGCCGCCGTGACGATGAACACGACGCCCGGCGTCGTGACCCCGAGCAGGAGACCCGCGAGCGCGGGCCCGCCGAACATGCCGACGCTCTCCACGGTGCTCGAGGTCGCGTTCGCGGCCGCGAGCTCGTCCGGCGTCCGGACGAGCGAGGGAAGGAGGGCCGCCTGCGCGGGACCGAACACCGTGCTGACGAGCGCGACGAAGACGGCAAGCACGTAGACGATCGCCGCGGACATGTGCGTCAGCGCGGCCGCGGCCATTACTCCGAGCGCTGCCGCTCGGAGCACGTCCGACAGGAACATGACGCGGCGACGAGGGAAGCGATCGCCCAGGATCGCGGCAAACGGCGCCGCGATCCCGGACGGCACCATCCGCAACATCGTGATCACGCCGACGGCAGAAGCGCCGCCCGCCCGGTACGCGAAGACTGCGATCGCCACGCCGTAGGCCCAGTAGCCGATGATCGAGCCCGCGAAAGCGAGCTCGACCCGCCGAAGATCGCGGTTCGAGAACACGCGGCCGAAGGCCGAAAACGACTCGGAAAGACGCTTGCGCAGGGCCGCCACCGACCAAGCATTCCAGCTTCGGTTGTGTTTTTGAACCTGGGGAGGGAAGATTCAGCCACCAACTGACGTCTAGGGGTCAATGACTCCAAAGATTTGGGACGCGGGAAAGGAGGATCGAATGCCTACCAAGCCAGAGCCGGACGTCGAGGGCCACAAGCTCAAGCAGGAGACGGACGAGGCTGAGGCTCTCAAGGGCGATCCCGAGGCGGACATGCTCAGGGAGCCGGATGTCGAGGGCCATGCTTACAAGGCGCAGTCGGGCGCAGAGTCCGACGAGGAGCCGGACGTCGAGGGGCACATGCTGAAGGCCCCGACCAAGCCAGCCCCGACGAAGCCTTAAGTCGACTACAAGGTCGCACGAAAGAGCCCGGGCCATCGCCCGGGCTCTTTGCTTGCCCGCCTCTATTGCCTAAGGATCTTCTCGAGCGCCTCGAGGAGCTGGAGCGCCGGCCGTCGCTCCTCCGGCTCGAGCTCCTCGAGCGCGGAGGCGATCTTTGCCAGCGCGCCGGCGTCGCCGCTCTCGGCGTCGAGCACGCTGTGCGCGCGTCGCGCCCGCTGGAGTAGGTCGAGCGCGATCGCCGCCTGGTTCGCGAACAGCCCGAGCAGCTCCATCTCCGCGAGCGAGAAGCGTGCGTCCTGCGGGCGGTCGAGCACCTCCAGGACTCCGAGCGAGCGTTCCTCGTAGAGCAGCGGCACGGCCATCAGGCCTTTGGGCACGTAGCCCGTGCTCTCGGCAACCTCTCGCCCGAAGCGGGGATCCTGGGTCACGTCCTCGATTACGAGCGGCTGGCGCGTGACGAGCACCCAGCCGGCGATTCCGGTGCTGGACGGAAAGCGCTTGCCGAGCAGCTCTTCGGCGCCCTCGCCCGCCACCGCTTCGAAGACGAGCTCGTCGGTGCCCTCGTCGTGCAGGAAGATCGACGAGGCCTTCGCCTTGAAGATCGATCGCGCGACATCGACGATGGATTGCAGGAGCGCGGCATGGGCCTCTTCCGACGGGAGCACGCCGGCGGAGACGACCGCGCGGAGATCCTGGTTCATTCGCGGCCTCCAACATTCGCTGCGGTCAGGTACAGGACGCTCTTGAGCTGGAACGGCGTCAGCTCGGGGTGCTTCGAGAGGATCAGCGCGCAGATCCCGCTCATGTGCGGCGTGGCGAAGCTGTTTCCGGTCGAGACGATGCGACCCCCGCCCACCCACGCAATCTCGACGCCGACCCCGCGGGCGAAGAACTCGACCGGCGGCGACGGGTTGTAGAAGTACGCCAGCGGGTCTTCCTCTTCGTGGCTTCCGACCGAGATCACCGACGAGAAGCGCCACGGATAGCTCTCGACCGGCATGTTGTGCGCGGACGCGACCAGCACGGTGCGCCGGAAATACGCGCTGTCCGCGAGCTCGTGCAGCATCGCGGCGAAGCGCTGCTTCGTCGTCGAGAGGCTCATGTTGATCACGTCGAAGCCCTGCTCCACGGCCCACTTGAGCCCGCCGAGCAGAATGCCGCCGGAGCCGGTGAACCCGGCCCCCAGCACCCGGACGCTGAACAGGGTGCACTCGGGCGCGAGCGAGCGGACGATGCCGGCGCATCCGGTTCCGTGGCCGCAGAGGTCGCCCTCGGTGTCCTCCTCGACGACGGGCTCGTCGTTCTCGTCCAACGACACCGCGACCGCGCCCTCGAGCTCGCCGACCAGCTCGTGGCCTGCCTCGACGCCGCTGTCCAGGATGCAGGCGCGGACGCCCTTTCCGGTCGCGCCGCCGAATGCCCACTCGCGCGTGACCCGGTCCGGCCATTCGACGCCGATCGCGATCTGCCCGGCCGCGCCGGCGGGCAGGCTCCAGGCGGGGAGCGGCTCGCCGGTTTCGCGCTCGGGCTGCGGTTCGGCCACAGGGCGATCCTAGTCCGGGGTCCGAGAAAGAAGGTGCGAGGCGGCGCTACGACGCCGAGAAGCGCCTGCGAAGCTCCTCGACGAGAGGTGAGTCAGGCTCGTAGCCCTCCTGCGCAAGCGCCGCCTCGAGGTCAGCGATGAGCGCCTTTCTGAAGGCGGCGTCGGCCTCGGCGAGAGCAATGATTTCGTCGAGACCGCGGCGCGCGAGCGGAAGCTCCTGGGCGGCACGTACCCACCCCTCGGGTGCGGGTGGAAGTCGACGGATCAATTCCGCGAGCCGTTCTTCGTCAAAGGCGTTCATCACGTCACCTGTCCACCTGACGGAGCGACGACCGGATTTCTTCCCTCATAGGAGTCCCGAAGCTTCGTCAAGCATCGCGAAATGCGGCTTGCGATCGTCCCGGGTGGAAGATCGAGCGCTTCGCCGATGGTGCGGTAGCTCTCGTCGCGGGCGAAGAAGCGGTCGAGAATCTCCTGGCAGTTCTCCGTAAGCGTGGCCATCGCCTCATGGACGGAGAACGCCTCGTCGACGTTCGCGATCACGTCGTCGACCTCGTCGGGGACATCTTCGGACTCGATCGACTGCTCGCGGCCCGAGCCGCGGATCCGATCGATGCAGACGCGGCGGGTCAGCTGCGCGATCCAGGGCCGGATCGCCTCGTCGTCGCGGAGCGAGTCGAGCCGCTCGTACACGCGCGCGAACACCTCTTGGAAGACGTCCTCGGCGTCGTGCTCGCGAAGGCGGAAGGCCTGCACCGAGATCGCGTACACGTAGCGGGAGAAGCGCTCGACGAGGAGCTCCCATGCCTCGTGGTCACCTTCCCGGCAGCGGGCGACGAGCTTGGCGTCTGAGATTGACGCGGCGTCCATCTCGCCGCAGCCCTTGACTAGTGCTCGCGCTGCTCCGCGGCGCGGAGGCGCTTCGCCATCGCCTGGAGGAGCTTCCAGGCGATCCTCGCGTCGGTCTCGACCAGGGGCCGGAATTCCCACGACGTGAGGCCGTAGCAGCGGAGCTCGCTGTCGGCAGTGACGGTTGCGGTCCGTGCGCCGTCGTCGATCAGCGCGATCTCGCCGAAGTAGTCGCCGGGTCCGAGCGAGCCGCGTTCCTCGCCCTGCACGGACACCTTCGCGGTGCCGTCCGCGATCACGAAGAACCCGATCCCGCCGGCGCCTTCCGAGGCGATGGTGTCTCCGGAGCTGAACGTTCGTTCCTTGAACGACCTGGCGACCTGCACGAGCTCCTTTTGCTCGAGGTCGGAAAAGAGCGGAATGCGCTGGAGCAGATCGACTGGAGCTTCGGCCATGGCGGCGATTCTATGCCGGTTTTGTCGGATTCGCAGCCTCGACCCGCTGGGCAAGCTCCTCGATGCGGCCTTCGGCGGCGTCCAGCTTGGAGAGGCAGAAGCGGTACAGCTGTTCGCCTCGACCCCACAGCGCGATCGCCTCGTCGAGCGGGGTATCGCCGCTCTCGAGCCGCTGGACGATCTGTTCCAGCTCTTTCTGGGCTGTTTCGAAGCTCTGCTCAGTCGACATGAGCGCCGAACCTCCCGTCGGCGACCTCCACCTCGATCTGCTCGCCGGAGGAGACGTCCGCGCTCGAGCGTACGAGCTGGTCGCCCCGGCGGACGATCGCGTAGCCGCGCTTTACCGTGGCGCTCGGAGAAAGAGCCCTGAGCCGACCGGCCGCCTGCTCCAAGGCGGCGCGTCGGCGCTCCAGCAGGAGCCTGGGCGCGCGCGCGAGCCGTTCTCGGTCGGCGTTCAGGCTCTCACGCCGACGCTCGAGGATGCGTCGCGTGCCCCGTTCGAGACCGGACCTCGCCCGGTCGAGCCGTTCGAGCAGCTGCGCCAGATCCGGCACGACCAGGCGTCCCGCCACGCTCGGCGTGGAGGCGCGGGCGTCGGCCGCGAGGTCGCACAGCGGCGTGTCCTGCTCGTGGCCGACCGCGGAGACGACGGGCACGGGGCAGGAGGCGATCGAGCGGACGAGGCGCTCGTCGCTGAAGGGGAGGAGGTCCTCGAAGCTGCCCCCGCCACGCGCGACCACGATCACGTCGACTTCCTCGATCCCGCACAGGCGCCGAAGCGCGTCGACGATCGCAGGCGCGGCGCGCGGGCCCTGCACGTACGTCTCCGCGACCACGACGTGCGCAGGCGGAAACCGCGTCGTCACGGCCGTGAGCACGTCGCGCTTTGCTGCGGCGTCGTTACCCGTGACGAGCCCGATGCGGCGCGGGAGCACCGGCAGCGGTCGCTTGCGCTCCGCCGCGAAGATCCCCTCGCCGGCGAGCTTGCGCTTCAGGCGCTCGATCGCGGCCAGATGATCCCCGAGCCCGAAGCGCTCGAGCGAAAGCGCCCGCAGGCGAAACTCGCCGCGCGCCTCGAAGAAGTCCGGCCTCCCGTACACGTGCACGCGGTCCCCGTCGAGGATCTCCAGTCGCAGTGCGTCGAACTGGCCCCGCGGCATCGAGACTCCGAGGCAGGCGCCGTCGGAAGGGTCCTTGAGCGTGAAAAAGACGCTCTGCCAGCGAAGGTGACGCTTGAGCTCGGTCACCTCGCCTTCGACCCAGACGCTCGGCAGGCGCGACAGCCAGCGCGAGATCCCGCGGTTGAACGCAGAGACGGAGTAGACCTTGCGATCGCCGTGTTGGACCGCCTCGACCTTCATCGAGACGATCGTAGCCGCGCTACAAAAGGATTCGGGCGACCGTCTCGGGCGGGCAGCCCTCGCCGACGAGCTCGACGGCACGGTGGAGATCGGCGTCGCTGTGGGCGATTTTCTCCGCGAGCGGAAGCGGGAAGCCCGCCTCCATCAGGATGTGGAGCCGCCAACTCTCGACTTTCCCGCGCTCGTCGTGTGTTTCGGTGATCTGACTCATCGAATGGCCCGCCTTCGTTCGCCTTTTCGTAGACGAACCCTCCACGCGTAAGTTTGCGCGCTTTATTCCTCGCGAAACACGCCTGACAGGCGGCTTTCGGCGTTCGCTGCGGCCTCTTCGAGGCGCCGTGAGAGCTCGGTCAGCCGAGCGTGGAGCACGGTGCGCTCCGCCTCGGCGTCCGCGGCCGTCGCCTGGATCTGCGAGCGCAGCTCTGTCTCCGTCCGGCCGATCTGAGCCTGGAGATCTGCGAGGAACTCGTCCCGCCGCCGCTCGAGGACGCCGGTGATCTGCTCGAGCCGCCGCTCGACGCGCTGGGCGCCCGCGTGGGCGACCTGCGCCAGTCGCTCAGCGAGGACGGTTTGAGCCTGGCGGGCGAAGTTCGCCACAGCCTTGTCGAGCTCCCTCGACAGGCGGCGGGCCGCGTCCTCGCGCGCCTGCCGGACGGTGTCCGCGAACTGCTGCACTGCGCCCTCCGAGAGGCTGCTGGCGGTGCGTTCCACGACCCGAGAGAGCTGGTCGAGCTGGCGGCGCTCGACATCAGCGAAGCTGGCCTGGATCCTCCGCACGGCGTCGGTCTCTTCCGCGGCGATTCGCTCCCGTAGCTCGCGCTCGCGCTGGCGCAGCCGCTCGGAGACCTCGTGCAGCGCGCGGCGGCGCTCGCTCTCGTGCGTCTCCAGCTCGTCGCGGGCGCGCGTTGCCGTCTCCTGCGCCGCCCGCTCGAAGTCCTGACGGAGTTGAAGAATGCTCGCCCGGTGATCGTCGGTCGTCGTCTGCAGCTCCTCGACCTCGCTCGTCATCTTTTTCTCCGCGGCCGCGAGCGTGCTCCGCTGCCGCTGCTCCAGAGCCTGGAGCTGGCTCGCGAGCGATTCCTGGGCGCGCTCCAGGTCACGGGTCCACTCACGGAGCCGCTGCTCGACACGGGACTCGACACGCGCGAGCGCCTCCACAAGCTCGGAGGCAGAACGCTTTTCGCGCTCTGACAGGAGCTTGCGCCGTTCGTCGGCGATCCGCCGCTCCTCGTCGGCGAGCCGTGACGTCGATTCTGCCCGCGCGCGGGCGAGGGTGTGCTCGAGCTCGGTCGCGCGGCGCGTGGTTTCGCGCTCGACGAGCTCGGTGAGCCTTCGCTCCGCCTCGGTCAGCGTCTCCTCAATCCGTTGCCCGCGTGCGACGCCGCGGTGGACGAAGGCGGCGGACAGCGCGACGAGCGCCGCCGCGGTCAGCCCTCCGGCCGCGAGCGCGAGCTCGGCACTCGGATCGAGGACGACGAAGATCCAGGCGGCTGTCGCGGCCGCGGCGCCGAGGCCGGCCAGACCCAGGAGCAGGCGTGATCTCACCCGGTCCAGCGCGGCGGCGACGAGGCCCAGGAAGCCGAGGGCTGCGGCGGCCGCGAACGCGGTCTCGAAGGCGAGCTCGGCGGTCACGAAAAGAGATCGTAGGACACGTGGAGAAAGACGAGCGCCACGGCCAGCGCGACGGTCGCGGCGGCCAGCGCGCGGAGTGCGCCCTCCGGCGCGCGCAGCAGAGTCTCTTTGGTCACGGGCTCGCGTCCACCGTCCACCAGCTCGATCGTTCCGGAGACGGCGGCGACGTCCCTGCGAAGGTGCCGAACGGGAGTCGAGAGGCGCCGTTGCGCGAGGCTGAGAACCGTCGCGAACGCCGCCGCCGCGAGCGCCTCGATCGTGAGCTTCTCGGCCGCGGCGAAATATCCCGTCAGCACAGGAAAGGCGCCCCAGGCGAGCCCGAACCAGAGATCGGAGTGGAAACGCCCGCCGAAGAGCTCGAGGTTGTACGCGGACACGAGGAAGGCGCCGGCCGCGACGAAGGCGAGCAGTGGCAGGCTGAAGTCGATCGCGGCCGCGATCCCGATCGCCACCGCGCCCCCGATCGACGTGGCGGCGAGCGAGATCAACATCCGATCTGCGATCCGCGTGCGTAGCGGGCGGCCGTTCAGCTCGTCCAGGGCGTGCGCTCCGATCCCGAGAGCGAGAAAGAACGCTGCGAGGGCTGCGGCGAGCCGCCACGGGTGCAGGGCGGGGGCGAGCCCGAACCCGATCACGACGTAGCTCAGGTGCCAGGCGGTGTAGGGCGGATGCAGCAGCGTCACGTAGTCGCGCCAGCCTCCCGGCTTGAGCGCGTAGAACGCGGGCCGTGCTTCGCTGCTCACGCGCGGCGTCCCCAGATGACGAGTCCGCCGCCGAGGCTCAGGAGGCGGACGTGCGGTTCTCCGAGACCCGCGTCTCGCCACAGCCCGATGAGGCGCTCGACTGGATAACGGGCGTAGAAATCGCGGATGCTGTCGCCGAGAAACCGGCCCACCGCTTGCCACCCGGGGGCGATCAGGGCCCCGAGCGCAGGCAGCCCGACCCGCACGTAGAACTCCCACAGCGGGCGGGCGAGGCCGCGCGGGACGGCGAACTCCAGACCTGCGACCACACTGCCGGGGCGCACCACCCGGGCGAATTCGCGCAGCGCTTGCGCGGGGTCGTCGACGTAGCGCAGGACGTACGCGAACGTGAGGCCGTCGAAGGCGCCTTCCTCGACCGGGAGGCTCTCGGCGGAACCCTCGAGCAGCCGGATCGGCTCGTTTCCGACGCGGCGCCGCGCCTCGGCGAGCATGGCCCTGCTCTGGTCGACACCGACCACCGAGCAACGCATCCTGCGAACGAGCTCGAGCGCGACGGCACCCGTGCCGGTCGCGACGTCGAGGACGGTGTCGCCGGGGCCGGCCTCGATCCGCGAGACGAGGAACCTCCGCCACTGCGGGTCCTGTCCGAGTGAGAGCAGGCGTGCGTAGCGATCGTAGGTCGGGCCGAGCGTGTCGAAGAGATCGAGCGCGTGGCGCCGACGGGCGCTGTAGGCACCGCTTGCGGTGCCGGCTTCAGGACGTGCGGGCTTACACGGCGACGCCGGCAAAGCCGGCATCGCCTCCAATCGGCATCGCGAGCGACGCCTTAGCCGCGCGTCCGTCTGCGCCGGTGAACTGTGACGCTGTCTGTCCATCCTGCTGCTCCGAGAGAGCCTCGACCACGACGTCGAGTCTATGCTTGCGCGATGCCTCTGCTCGAGGATCTCCGGCGAATCGCCGATGCCGCTGCGCGCTACTGCGACGCGGGGGAGGACGTGGTCGGAATCGTGCCCACCGAGCCGGCAGAAGGCGTCCGCGCCTACCTGTGCGCGTTCGGCGCCGACGACGAGACGCGCACCTGGATCGTCCTCGACGAGGACGGGCGGTCGGTGCGCGACCGGGCCATGGTCCGGGACGTGGTCTCGATCGCCGCGATGTGCGAGCTCGCCGAGGAATTCGCGGCCGGCGGCGACATCGACGAGCTGCGCTCACGGCTGGTCGCGCTCCGGCTCACCGAAAGTCCGCCCGGGGTGGAGGACGCCGAAGAGGCGGCCCATGTCCTGCAGACCACGATCGGAGCGGCGCCCACTCTCGCCTCACCCGACAGGCTCGACGCGGTCGGTTCCGCCACGCGGCGGCTCGAGGAGGCGCTCGACGATCGGGGCGGGTCGCCGTTCGCGGAGGCAATGCGCCAGGCGATGGCCACGGTCGAGGCCCTGCGCAGGGACGTGGAGAGCCATTACAAGAGGGATTTGAATTGAGCGAAGAAGGCTTCAGCTTCCCGTTCGGCGGCGATCCCGAGGATCTGATGCGAGGCCTGCGCGAGTTTGCGGAGCAGCAGGCAGAGTCCGTTCAGGAGGCGCAGCGCGAGCAGTTCGCGACGCTGACGCTGAACACGGCGGTCGAGTTGACCGCGGCGGCGCTCCAGCAGGTCAACGTCGAGGGCGGACCCGACGAGCAGGCGATCGCCTTGCGTGACGCCATGCGGGTGCTCTTTCCCGAGGCCGTCGCGCTTGTGAGTGCGGCGCGCCAGGGATTCATGCGCGAGCGCAGCTAGCCCCTAGAATCCGCCGCGCCCGTGGCGCTCCTCGATCGCGCGATCGTCCGCCTCTTGCCGGCGGTTCCGAAGCCGCTCGTCCGGCTTCTCTCGGAGCCGTACATCGCGGGCCCCGCGCTGGCGGACGCCTGCGCCGTCGTGAAACGCATGAACGACGGAGGGAAGATGGCCACGATCGACGTCCTCGGCGAGGAGATCACCGAGCCGGGAGCGGCGTGGGAGATCACCGAGACGTACAAGCGCGTCTTCGAGGCCATCAAGCGCGAAGAGCTCGACTCGAACGTGAGCGTCAAGCTGACGGCCCTCGGGCTCAAGCTCGATTACGACCTCTGTCGCGAGAACCTCAGGCTCGTTGTCGCCCACGCCCGCAGGCAAGGCAATTTCGTCCGGATCGACATGGAGGACTCGTCGACGACGGATGACACGCTGCGGCTCTACCGCGAGTTGCGAGAGGACGGCTTCGACAATCTCGGGATTGTCTTCCAGGCGTACATGCGGCGCACGCGCGACGACATCGAATCGCTCGCCGACCTCGTCCCCAACGTCAGGCTCTGCAAAGGCATCTACCTCGAGCCGCCGGAGCTCGCGTACCAGGAGTTCGAGGAGGTACGGGCCAACTTCGTTCGCGCGCTGGAAGCGCTGCTCCAGCTCGGTTCTTACGTGGGGGTCGCAACCCACGACGAGTGGTTGATCGAAGAGGGCCGGCGGCTCGTCGCCGAGCACCGGCTCGAGCGCGACCAGTACGAGTTCCAGATGCTGCTCGGCGTGCGGGAGGCGCTCGGCGCCGAGCTCGTCCGGGACGGCCACCGGCTGCGGATCTACGTTCCCTTCGGCGAGCACTGGTACGGGTATTCGCTGCGGCGCCTGCAGGAGAATCCGAAGATCGCGGGCTACATCGCCGCGGACACGGTCGGCCGCCTGCTCCACCGCCGCAACGGCCGCGAGTGAAGTGGGCTCGCGCCGAGGGCTCGAGGGTCTGGGATAGCGAAGGGCGCGAGTACCTCGACCTCTCGGCGGGGTTCGGGGTCGCCGCGCTCGGCCACCGAAATCCGAACATCCTCGCCGCGTGGCGGGATCAGCCTGTCGTGCACGCGCTCGGTGATCTGGCCGAGGCCGAGATCACGACGCGGCTACGCGAGGCCCTCCCGCACCCTGCCAAGCTCGGCGTCACCGGCGAGGATGCGGTCGAGATCGGGCTCCGCACGGCGCTGCTCGCGACTGGCAAGGGAGGAATCGTCTGCTTCGACGGCGCCTACCACGGCACCGGACTCGCGGCGCTCGCCGCGACCTCGATCGAGCCGTTCCGCCTGCCGTTCCGCAAATGGCTCCCGGGACCGGTGTTTCGGCGCCGCTACGGCGAGGATCCCGGTGCGCTCCCGCGCAGTGCGGGCTGCGTGATCGTCGAGCCGGTGCAGGGTCGCGGCGGGGCGCGGGTGCCGCCCAGCGGCTTCCTCGACCGGCTTCGTCAACGGTGCGACGAAGCCGGTGCGCTCCTCGTCGTCGACGCGATCTTCGCCGCGCTCGGCCGCGTCGGGGAGATGTGGCCGGGAGAGAAGGTCGCGGACGTACTGCTCGTGGGCAAGCCGCTCGGCGGCGGCCTGCCGCTCTCTGCGGCGCTCTTCCGCGGCGGCCTCGAGGAGACCTGGGAGCTCGGCGACGAGGACGTCTACACACACACGCACGTGGGCAACCCGCTCGCCTGCGCCGCCGGTCTCGTCGTGCTCGAGGAGGTGCCGAAGCTGCTCGATCGGGTCCACGAAGCAGGCGAGCGGTTCGAGCGCGCCGGCTGGCACGGGGCCGGCTTGATGCGGGCGAGGCCGGGCGATCACGAGGAGGCGCTTCGCCGGGGCGTTATCGCCGTCCCCGCGGGCGAAGGTCTGATCCAGGCGACGCCGCCGCTGACGATCGCAGACGACGAGATCGACGAGGCCCTCGAGCGCCTGCGCGACTGCTAGGGCACGCCTCGCTACCCGCGCTTCTCGGAGACGAGGAGGAAGTGCTCGGGGACGCGGCGGTCGTGTCCACCGCGAGCCGTGTCGGGCGGGAGCTCCCGGAGCGAGCCGAGAGCCATGCCGATCCCCGTGAGTGCCGTGACGAGCTCGCCGAGGCCCGGCCGCTCGAAATAGCTCTCGCGCCAGTGTCCGAAGGCGTCGACGCAGGCGGCGACCGGGTGCACGTCGAAGACGACCAGAGAACCGCCCTCGCGCAGCGCCGAATGGACGCCGCGGGCCCAGGCATCGAAGTCGCGGATGAGCTCCATCCCTCCCTCGCCCGAGTACACGAGCGTGAAGCGGCTGCGCAGGAGCTGAACCGGGAGCTCGTCGGGGGCCGCCTGGACGAAAGCGCCGGTGCCCACGCGCTCTCGCGCCAGGTCGAGCGCCGCCGTCGAGGTGTCGATGCCCGTGACGAGCGCGCCGAGCTCCGCCAGCTCGGCCGTCTCGTGGCCCATCCCGCACTGGAGGTGCAGGACGTGCTTGCCGTTCACGTCCGGCAGCAGCGTCCGAACCTCGTCGGGCAAGCCGCGGCCGCCCGCCGCCCGCGCACGGCGACGATGCGCCTCGTCGAATGCTCGCAAGTTGTGGTCGGTGGGTTCCATTACGCAGGCAGGGAGTAACCGCCGTCGACGACGAGGGTGTGCCCGCGGACCATCTCAGCCTGGGGCGAACAAAGGAAGCAGACCGCCTCGGCGACGTCGCCCGCCTCCACGAGCCGGCCGGCGGGAGTGCGCTCGCGTCCTTCGGCGAGCATCTTCTCCTTGTTCGGGAAATGCTCGAGGGCCTCGGTTTCGATCACACCCGCGGAAACGGCATTGACGCGGATTCCCCGCGGCGCGAGCTCGACCGCGAGATAGCGCACGAGCGCCTCGAGCGCCGCCTTCGACGCTCCGACGAGCGTGTAGTTCTCGAGCACCCGGGTGGAGCCGAGGCTCGAGATGGCGACGAACGAGGAGCCCGGCTTCATCGCCGGCGCGGCCGCGCGCGCGAGTGCGAGCAGGGCGCGCGCGTTCGCGGACATCGTCCAGTCCCAGTGCTTGTCCTCGGTCTCGAGTGCGGGCCGGATCACGCCCGTGGCGGCGTTGTGGACGATTACGTCGAACGGGCCCAGCGCGGCGACCTCGCCAGCGACGCGCGCCGAGGAGACGTTGCCGCGAACGACCAAGGGCTCGGCTCCGGCTCGCCGGAGCTCCTCCGACGTCTCCTCTGCGGCGCGGTCGTTGCGCAGGTAGCCGATTGCCACCCGGGCCGCTCCCAGTTCCGCGAACCGCAGCGCGATCGCCTTGCCGATTCCCCGCGAGCCCCCCGTGATCAAAACGGAGGCGCCATCGAAGTTCATTTCCGGCGCGGCAGCGGCTGGTCGGCGGGGGCGGAGCTCGGCAGCGTCTCCCACCCCGGCCGCTCGCGGGCCACGCGCGGCCCCTCTTCCGCCTTGGACGACGCATAGCCCAGGCGGTCGAGGAGCTCCATCTTCTCCTCGCCGTACTTGCGCACCGGGTGCTCCTCGGGGAGATCCATGACGAGCTCCTCCACTCGGGCGCGCAGCTGATAGGCGAAGTGCGGCGTGGCAGGGCCGACAAGGGCGTCGATGTCGTCACGAGTCGGCTCAGGCATCAGGAAAAGCTTAGTAGGAGGGCTTGGCGAATACCGGCTGAGCGGAATCCTCCAAACCCTCCTAGCTAGTGGGTAGGGTCGAACGAATGCGGCGCCCCGAGGCTGCCGACCTGATGCTGCTGGCGACGGTCAGCTTGTGGGCCGCCAACTTCGCCGTCTCCAAGTACATCCTCACGAGTGGCTTTCGGCCGCTGGCGTACTCCTCCGTCCGGTACGCGGCGGCGGCGCTCGTCTTCACCGCGATCACCTTTCCGTGGGAGCGGACGCTGCGGATCGCACGGCGCGATCTGCCCCTGGTCGGGTTCGCGATCGCGCTTCTGCTCCTGAACCAGCTCAGCTTCGTGTACGCGCTCGACTTCACGACCGCGACGACCACGGCGCTGCTGTTCGGGACGCTGCCGATCTTCACGGCGATCTTCTCGAGGCTCGTCGGCGTCGAGCGTCTGAGCACGCGCTTCTGGATCGCGGCGGCCCTCTCGTTCGGCGGGGTCGCCCTCGTCACCGTCGGGTCGGGAGGCGAGCTCTCGGGTGACGTCTGGGGCGACCTGCTCGCGGTCTCGGCGGCGGCGACGTGGGCCGCGTACTCGGTCGCGATCGCGCCGCTGATGCGCCGCTACTCGCCGTTTCGGCTAAGCGCCGTCCTGCTGCTCGCGGCGTGCGTCGGGCTCGCGCTGCTGGGAAGCGCGCAGCTCGACGATCAAAGCTTCGACTTCGGCTCGCTCGTCTGGCTGAGCTTCGCGTTTGCAGTGCTGGGGCCGCTCGTGATCACGAACCTACTCTGGTTTACCGCGATCGACCGCGTGGGGCCCTCGCGCTCCGCGCTCTATGCGAACCTGCAGCCGTTTCTCGCCGCCGTGATCGCGCTGCTCGTGCTCTCGGAGACGATCACGATGCTGCAGGTTGCAGGAGGGCTTGCCATCGGCGCCGGGATCGTGCTTGCGCGCGGCCGCCGGCCTCCGATGGAGCCTGCGGAGTAGCCTGGAGTGATGGCTCGCCTGCGTGAGCGACTGGCCCGCAAGCCGCCGGGCTATCGCTTCACGATCGGCCGCATCCTCCTCATCTACTCGGGCCTGATGGTCGTGCTCCTACTCGCGGCGCTCGACCAGACGATCGTCGCGACGGCGCTGCCGAGAGTGGTCAGCGACCTCGGCGGCCTGTCGCAGTACTCCTGGGTCTTCACGGCCTACATGCTGGCCACGACGATCACGGTGCCGTTGTACGGCAAGCTCGGCGACGTCTACGGGCGGCGGCCGCTGTTCATCGCGGCGATCTCGATCTTCCTCGCCGGCTCGGCGCTGTGCGGGCTCGCGCAGGACATGGTCCAGCTCGTCGTTTTCCGGGCGATCCAGGGACTTGGAGCCGGAGGCCTGTTCCCGCTCTCGCTCGCCACGGTCGGGAACATCGTTCCGCCGCGGGATCGCGGGCGCTACCAAGGTCTGCTCGGTGCGACCTTCGGCGCCGCCTCGATCATCGGTCCCGCGCTCGGCGGGCTCATCGTCGACCACGCGAGCTGGCGCTGGATCTTCTACGTCAACCTGCCCGTCGGCGGGCTTGCGCTCGCGGTGATCCTGGCGACGATTCCAAAGCGGACCCAGCGCGAGGAGCACTGGATCGACTGGCGCGGCGCGATGCTGCTCGGAGCAGGGACGAGCGCGCTCCTGCTCGGGCTCGTCTGGGGCGGCCGCGACTACGCCTGGGACTCGCCCCAGGTGCTGGGCGCCCTGGCGACGGCGGCCGTGCTCTTGGCCATCTTCGGCGTATCCGAGCGGGGGGTCCCGGAGCCGATCCTGCCGTTCGAGCTCCTGCGCAATCCGGTCGTCGCCGGCAGCACCGCCTGCATGGGGCTCGTGGCGATGACGATGATCGGCACGATCGCGTACGTCCCGCTCTTCGTCCAGGGAGTGATCGGCACGTCGGCGACGTCCTCGGGCGTCGTTCTCACGCCCATGTTCCTGGGCGCGGTCACGACGGGAGCGCTCTCCGGGCAGTGGGTCTCGCGTACGGGCCGCTACCGGCCCAACGCGCTCGTCGGCCCGATCGTCCTCGGCGCCGGAATGCTCCTGCTCTGGCGGATGGACGTCCACACGACGAACGGTGAGGCCGCTCGGAACATGGTCGTCGCCGGCGTCGGGCTCGGGATGATGATGCAGATCTTCGTCATCTCGATCCAGAACACGGTCTCGCGCGGGATGATGGGCGCCGCGACGGCGATGGCGCAGTTCTCGCGCTCGATCGGGGCGACGCTCGGCGTGACCCTGATGGGCGTGATCGTCAACCAGGGCCTCCCCGCGGGTCACCGAGGCGGCTCGTTCGATCAGGTGCACCGACTTCCCGGGCCGGCCCGAGGCGCCCTCGCGGACGCTCTCCATCCCGCTTTCCTGGCGGCTGCCGGCGTCTGCGCGGTGGTCTTCCTGCTCGTGATCCTGTTCGTGAAGGAAGTTCCCCTCCGGAGCGGCTTCGAGGACGTCGTCGTCAGCGGCGAGGAGGTCGCGCCGCCGCCGGGAACGCGCGCCACCGCGGGAGTAAGATCCGAGAGATGACGGATTTCATGCCGATCCAGGGCTGGGACCATCTCGAGCTCTGGGTCGGAAACGCGAAGCAGGCCGCCTACTTCTACGAGAATGCCTTCGGCTTTACGCGTGCGGCGTACGCCGGCCCCGAAACCGGCGTTCGCGACCGAGCCTCCTATGTGCTCGAGCAGGGCGACATTCGCTTCGTGGTCACGAGCGGCCTGCGGCCGGACAGCGAGATCACGCGCTTCGCCTGCGCGCACGGCGACGGCGTCAAGGACGTCGCGCTGCGCGTCCCCGATGCGACGAACGCGTACCGCCAGGCCGTGCAGCGCGGCGCCCGCGGCGTGGCCGAGCCGCACTGGGTCGAGGACGAGTTCGGGCGGGTCGAGCTCGCTTCGATCGCCACGTACGGCGAGAACCTCCACACCTTCGTCAACCGCGACGAGTACGAGGGCGCGTACCTGCCGGGCTACGTCTCCGTCGGCGACAACGGACGGGTGGACGGTCTCGGCCTGAAGACGATCGACCACGTGGTCGGCAACGTCGAGCTCGGTCGCATGAATGAATGGGTCTCCTTCTACGAGCGCACGATGGGCTTCACCGAGCTGATCCACTTTTCCGACGAGGCGATCTCGACCGAGTACTCGGCGCTGATGTCGAAGGTGATGATGGACGGCGAGGGCAAGATCAAGTTCCCGATCAACGAGCCCGCCGAGGGGAAGCGCAAGAGCCAGATCGAGGAGTACCTCGAGTTCTACGGCGGCCCGGGCGTGCAGCACGTGGCGATGGCGAGCGACGACATCGTCGGCACCGTCGAGCAGCTCAAGGAGCGCGGGATCTTCTTCCTGGAGACGCCGGACACGTACTACGGGGACGTGGAGGAACGCGTCGGCGAGATCGGCGAGGACTGGGGCGACCTGCGGAGGCTGCGGATCCTGGCCGACCGTGACGAGGAGGGTTATCTCCTCCAGATCTTCACGAAGACGGCCCAGGACCGGCCGACGCTCTTCTTCGAGGTGATCGAGCGACACGGCTCGCGCGGCTTCGGCGAGGGCAACTTCAAGGCGCTGTTCGAAGCGATCGAGCGCGAGCAGGCGCTGCGCGGCAACCTGTAACCCCGCTCCAGGCTGTTTCCTCAGGTTCGCTCGCGGCGAGACTTGGCGCGTGAGTGTCCTCGAGCTGCTCTCGACGCCGGCGCGGCAAGCGGCGGTCGTCGGGAAGCTCGACCACCGCCCCTGGCCGTTGCCGAACGCGCGCTGGGTGATGGGCCAGACTTGGGACGACCTGCTGTTCGCGCACTGGCCGGTGCCGGCCTCGACCGTGCGCGAGCTCGTGCCGGCGCCGCTCCAGGTCGACGAATTCGACGGCGACGCATGGCTCGGGATCACACCCTTCGTGATCACCGGCCTGCGGCTGCGGGGGATGTTCCCCGTGCCGTGGTTCTCGACCTTTCCGGAGATCAATGTCCGGACGTACGTGACCGTGGACGGAAAGCCGGGCATCTGGTTCTTCAGCCTCGACACGTCGAACCCGCTCGCGGTCGAGGCCGCGCGCTTCGCCTACCACCTGCCGTACCACCGGGCCCGCATGAGCGTCGCGCAGAGGGCGGGCTCGATCGAGTATTCGAGCACGCGAACGGACGGCTCCGTTCGCCCGTTCGTCTTCACCGGCCGCTACCGGCCGGTGGGCGCCGTCGACTCTCCGGAGCCCGGATCTCTGGAGCACTTCCTGACCGAGCGCTACTGTCTTTATGCGGCCGAGGGCGACACGCTCTTCCGCGCCGACATCCACCATCCGCCGTGGCCGCTGCAACCAGCCGAGGCCGAGATCGAGCTGAACACGATGGCTCCCGACGGCGTCGGCCTCTCCGGCGGGCAGCCGATCCTGCATTTCTCGGCACGCCAGGACGTCCTCATCTGGCCGCTCGAACCCGCCTAACGCACCGCAAGGCGTAGCGCCCCACGGGATCTTCTATAGAGCTAAGGGAGACTTCATTTCGTGCTGCAAGAACAAAGGAGAGATTCGTTCCTCATGAAGCGTTTGATCATCATCTCGGCCCTCGTCCTCGGCGCCCTCGGGTTCGCCGCGAGCGGCATTGCCGATCCGGGCCCTCACGGCAAGAAGACGAAGCGGCAGCATCCCGCCAAGCTCACGTATCTGATGGCCAACACGGACAACGGCTCGTGCGGCGTCCAATGGGCGACGTTGCAGGAGAAGCGGACATTCCGCGTGCAGGACAACGGCGACGGCACATTCCGCGTCTGGCGGTATGACCGCGGCACCTTCACGACGACCGGCCCGGCCAGCCCGGGCGCATGCGAGACCAGCAAGCCGCACGGCACGCTGGTCCACGCGGGCGTGACGGGCAAGTTCCACGGCTGGCTCGTCGGGACGGTGAGCGGCGGAACGTTCGATCGCAACGCGACCTGCGCCGTGGATTGCGGCGCGACCGCCGTCTTCATTGCGACCCACTTCGGGGCAGCCGCGTCGTTCTCGTGCTCCGAGAACAGCACGGACTGTCGCTTCACGTTCTCCTACAGCGCCCCGAAGCAGGGCCTGCGCCTGCACCATTGGCGCGACTGGGGCCGCGGCGCGGGGACGATGCTGAAAGAGCATTTCAAGGGCGACATCTCGGACAACCGCGTCCAGTAACGCAAGCCCTCTCTCTGTAGGCAACGGAAAGGGCCCGCTCCGGCGGGCCCTTTCCGTTGCTGCGATTCTTTTGCCGTGTCTCCTCAGCGGCGAACAGCGCTCGTCTCCGTGCTTGCGGCCTGCGGGCTGATCGCGGTCAAGCTCGTGACCGGGCTTGCCACCGGGAGCCTCGGACTGCTGTCGGAAGCGCTGCATTCGGGCACGGATTTGATCGCCGCGATCCTCACCTTCGTCGCCGTTGGCGTAGCCGCGAGGCCGGCCGATCCGGGGCACGCGTACGGTCACGGCAAGGCCGAGCATCTGGCCGCGCTCGGGGAGGGTGCAATCCTCGTCGTCGCCAGCGTGCTGATCGTCTGGCGCGCGGCCTCGCATTTGGCCGGCTTCTCGAAGACCGGCGTCGACGCCACCTGGTACGCGCTTGTCGTGATCGGCGTGGTCATCGTCGTCGACTTCACGCGAACGCTGGTCTCTGCTCGGGCAGCCCGTCGCTATCGGAGCTCGGCCCTCCAGGCGAACGCCGTCCACTTCGCGAGCGACATGGCCGGCTCGACCGCCGTGCTGATCGGCCTGCTCGGCGTTCGCGCGGGGTATGCCAATGCCGACTCGATCGCCGCCCTGTTCGTGGCCGTGCTCGTCCTGCTTGCGGCAGGACGGCTGATGCGACGCAACGTCGACGTGCTGATGGACCGCGTGCCGGCGGAAGCGCACGAAGCCGCGCGCCAGGCGATCTCCGCACTCGAGCCGCCCGTGCAGTTGCGCCGCCTCCGCATGCGCCAGGCCGCGGGCCGTCACTTCGCGGATGTGGTCATCGGCGTTCCGCCGGGAGGGGCGATCGGACAGGGACACGCGGCGGCGGACGCGGTCGAGGACGCCGTGCAACGAGCGTTGCCGGAAAGCGATGTGGTCGTCCATGTCGAGCCGACGGGTGACGAGGCGGCGCTGAGCGAGCGCGCCCTCGCGGCTGCGCAGCGGGTACCACGCGTGCGCGAAATTCACAACCTGAACGTTGTCACCGTCGACGGCTCGTCGGCGGTCTCGCTCCATCTCAAGCTGCCCGGAGACCTGTCACTGGAAGAGGCGCACGCGGTGGCCAGCGAAGTGGAACGGGCGATCGAGGAGGCCGTGCCGGAGGTCGAGTCCGTGCAGACCCATCTCGAGCCGCTGGCCGAGGAGACGGAGGGGAGCAGCCCGGCCGCACGCGACGTCGACCGGTACGCCGACACCGTGTTGCGCGTCGTACGCGAGGCGACCGGACGGCCGCCGCGGGCACTCCGCTTCCTGCATACCGGGGACGGCCTCGTCGCCTTTCTGACGCTGGGTCTGGACCCGCAGACGCCGCTCGCGGAGGCCCATGCGCGAGCCAGCGAGATCGAGGAGCGCATCCGGCGCGAACGCCCCGACATCGCCGAGATCATCGTCCACACGGAGCCCTAGTGCGCGCGAATCCCTAGTGCGCCTCTGCCTCTTCAGCCCCAAGGAGCCCGAGGTCCGCGGCTGGGTCGGCCGCATCGAGGGCGATCGCGTCATCCATCTGGCCGCGCAGACGCTGCAGTCCTACTTCACGGGGGGCGGCCGCGCGCGCGAGCACGCCGAGTACCGCCTCGAAGACGTGCGTCTCCTCGCTCCGGTGACGCGCCCGCCCTCGGTGCGCGACTTCTACGCGTTCGAACAGCACGTCAAGAATGCGGCGAAGGTGACGGGTCGGCCTGGTGTGCCGGAGGAGTGGTACGAGTTGCCCGTGTTCTACTTCTCCAACCCGGCGGCCATCTACGGGCCGGAGGACGAGATCCCGTATCCGTCGGCCAGTGACGAGCTCGACTACGAGCTCGAGGTAGCGGCGGTGGTGGGGGACGTAAACACGGGGAAGGTGATCGGCGGGTTCACGATCATGAACGACTGGTCGGCGCGCGATCTTCAGCGCCGGGAGATGCGTGTCGGCCTCGGCCCCGCCAAGGGCAAGGATTTCGCAACCAGTCTCGGGCCTGTGGTGGTTACGCCGGACGAGCTCGGCGACCTGCGGCTGGGGATGGTCGCGCGCGTGAACGGAGAAGAGCGCTCGCGTGGCAACCTCGGAGACATGTACCACTCCTGGGACGCGATCCTGGCCCGCGCCGCCGAGAACACGCAGCTGATGCCGGGCGATGTGATCGGCTCGGGCACGGTCGGCACGGGCTGCATCCTCGAACACGGCGACGGGCGCTGGTTGCAGCCCGGCGACGTGGTCGAGCTCGAGGTGGAGGGCATCGGCGTGCTGCGAAACCGGATCGGCTCGAGGCCGTGACCGAGGTCGCGGTCGTCGGGGCCGGTGTGATGGGTCTCGCGACCGCTCGAGCGCTCGCGCGGCAGGGCCACGAAGTCGAGGTGTATGAGCAGTTTCGCGTCGGGCACAAGCGAGGGTCGAGCCACGGGCGCTCGCGGATCGTTCGCCTGGCGTATCCCGAGGAGAGCTGGGTGCGGCTCGCTCAGGAGGCGATGGCGGGTTGGCGCGCGCTCGAGCGCGAGACGGGCGAGACCTTGCTGCAGCTCTCTGGCTTCGCGGAGCTCGTCGACGATCCGACGTCGAGTTCGCGCGACGCGCTCGAGGCTTGCGGCGCCGCTTGGGAGCTGCTCGAGCCCGAAGAGTTCATGCACCGGTTCGAGGTCCGGGTGCCCGAGGCGTGGGTCGCGCTACTTCAGCCGGAAGCCGGGATCGTCTTCGCCGACCGAGCGCAGGCGGCGTTTCGCGCGGCGGCGGAGCGGGACGGCGCGCGGATCCGCGAGGAGACGAGGGTTCGCTCGCTCGACGAGCTCGACTCGGAGACGATCGTCGTCACGGCCGGATCCTGGGCCCGGTCCCTGCTCGAGGGCGTGGGCATCGAGCTCCCCGTCGTGCCGACGCGCGAGACGGTTGCTTTCTTTCGCCTCGAGCGCGAGCCGCCTCCACCGGCAGTCGTCACGATCTTCCAGGGTGGGCACGGCGTCTACTCGCTCTTCGATCCCGAGTACGGGCTGAAGGTCGGACATCACCATTCAGGGCCCGTCGCCGACCCGGACGAGGAAGGTGTGCCCGACCCCGAGATCGCCGCCGCGGTGGCGGAGTGGGCGAATCGGACGTATCCGCTGGCGGCTCCGGAACCGGTGTCGGTCGAGACGTGCCTGTACACGAACACCGACGACGAGCGATTCGTGCTCGAGCGTC
>JBIOYJ010000141.1:0-7597 GCA_044870105.1 Gaiellaceae bacterium
CGGTCCCGGGTTCGTGAACATCTTCCTGGGGCACTCGTGGCTGCACGACGTCCTCAGACAGATCCTGGAGGAGGGGGCATCGTTCGGGCGCATGGCCCCCAGCGGACAGCGGGTCCAGGTCGAATACGTCTCCGCCAACCCGACCGGCCCGCTGCACGTCGGGACGGCCCGCAACGCCGCCCTGGGCGATTCCGTGGCCAACGTCCTGGACGCGGCTGGACACGAGGTGGAGCGCGAGTACTACTACAACGACGCGGGCGCCCAGATGGAGCGCTTCTTCGCGTCGGTGGAGGCGCGGCGCCGTGGCGAAGAGCCACCGGAGGACGGGTACCGGGGCGCCTACATCGATGAGCTCGCGGCGCGAGAAGGCGACCCCGTCGTGCCGATGCTCGAGCAGATCAAGGAGACCCTCGAGCGCTTCCGCATCCACTTCGACTCGTGGGTCCTGCAGAGCGAGCTGGAACAGGATCTGCCCAAGTTCCTTCCCCGGCTGGACACGTATGAGAAGGACGGGGCGATCTGGGCGCGGTCGTCTGCCCACGGCGACGAGGACGATCGCGTCCTGATCCGCTCGCCCGAGCAGGGCGGAACGCCGACCTATCGGGCCGCCGACGTGGTCTATCTCGCCCACAAGCTCGAGCGCGGTTTTGACCGCGCGATCTACGTCCTCGGCGCCGACCACCACGGAACGCGCAACTGGTACGCGGCGATCGCGCGCATGCTCGGCTACGACCCCGACCGGATCGAGGTCTTGATCTACCAGCTCGTCCACCTGACCAGGGGCGGCGAGCAGGCGAAGATGTCGAAGCGCCGCGGCGACGTCGTCTTCCTCGACGAGTTCATGGACGAGGTCGGGGTCGACGCCGCCAGGTGGTACCTCGTCAACCGCGGGCCCGACCAGACGATCGAGATCGACGTCGACCTGGCGTCGGAGCGCTCCGAGAAGAACCCGGTCTACTACGTCCAGTATGCGCATGCACGGATCGCAGGAATCCGGCGCAATGCGGGGGATACGCGGGTGGCCGCAGATCCTCCGGCGGAGGTCGCGCGGGAGGAGCGCGACCTGATCAAGCGCCTCGCAGAGTTCCCGGCGATCGCCGCAGAGGCGACCGATCGGCGCGGGCCGCACGCGGTCCCCACGTACGCGATCCGCGTCGCGGACGAATTTCACCGCTTCTACCACGTGCACCGCGTGATCGGGAGCGACGCCGAGGCTTTCCGGTTGGCGTTGTGCGCGGCCACGCAGACCGTGATCGCGCGCTGCCTGGATCTGGTGGGCGTTGAGGCGCCGGAGCGGATGTAGCGCTCATTCGAGGCCGTGCAGGGCGCGCACGACGAAGCCGTCGAAGCGGAACAGGTCGATGAAGTCGTGCGGGGAGGGCTGGGGGATCGCGTGTGAGAGCGTCCGGGTGACGGTCACGTCCACGTGCGGGGCGGCACGGGCGAGCGCCCTCGACTCAGCCACGGGGAAGTACTTGTCGTGGGGCGCGCTGGCGATCGCAACCGGGGCGCGGAGGCGGCGCGCCGCGAGGAGCGGCGACAGGCGCCTCACGGTGGCGCGCATCCTCGCCGGAAGCGCCGCGTAGAGCTGGTCGAACAGGCGCGGGTCGCGGTTGACGAGAAGCGCGACGACGGCGCGCCCGGCGCGTCCGAGGCCTGATGGCCGTTCCCTGCGAAGCGAGGCCAGCGGATCGTCGGTCTCGTCGTCGATCGCCTCCAGCCCGCGCAGCAAACGCCGCTCGGGCGCCCGAGCGGGCAGTGCGGCTGCGAGGGAGCGTGCGACCGCGAGCTGGACGTAGTCGTCGTGGTCGTAGGGACGGCCGTCGTACTCGCCGGTGGTCGCGAGCTCGATGATCTTGTCTAGATCGGTGAAGGGTGCGATCCCGGCGACGAGAGTGACCCTGTCTGCGAGGCGGTCATCTTCGGCGGCGAGCAGCGCGAGCGTGGTCCCGACGGAGACCGACGTGAATCCGACCCGGTGCTCGCGAACGTCATCGCGGCGCGCGATCGCATCGGCCAGGGCAACGGTCGCGTGCACGGTCTGGTCGGTGATGCGGCCGAGTCTCAGGCCCGGTAGATCCGGGACGGCGACGAGATAACCCGCGCGCGCGAGCCCCCGCGCGAGGCGCTGGACGTCGGGATGGTGGCGCCCCTCGCGCGTCGCGCCGTTGACGAACACGATCGCCGGCCACCGGTCGCCGTGCTCGGGGCGCACGAGCGTCGTCGGTTGGCCTGCAATCGTCACCTCGTCGACCCGCGGGTCGCCCGTCGCGACCTTCACAGCCCAGGTCAGGACGGGGGTCTCGATCGTCGTCGAGAGGACGACGACGGCGCTGGCCTGCGCCTCGATCCACGTGCGATACACGATCAGGGGAATGACGGACGCCACGAGGAGCACCAGGAACGCCGTCCGCCAGGGGTGCCTGATCACTGGTAGTAGGATCGTCCCATGGCGCAGGTCGCGGAAGAACGCGCGCAGCCGCCGGCACCGAGCAGGCCAGACCGCAACCTCGCGCTGGAGATGGTGCGGGTGACGGAATCGGCGGCGATGGCCGCCGCTCGCTGGATCGGGCGCGGGGACAAGAACTCGGCCGACCAGGCGGCGGTCGACGGCATGCGGCTGATGCTCGACACGATCTCGATGCGCGGGGTCGTGGTGATCGGGGAGGGGGAGAAAGACGAAGCGCCGATGCTGTACAACGGCGAGGAGGTCGGCAGCGGCGAAGGCGCGGAGGTCGACGTCGCCGTCGATCCACTCGAGGGCACACGGCTGACCTCGATCGGGCAGCCGAACGCGATCTCGGTGATCGCGGTCGCGGAGCGCGGAACGATGTTCTTCCCCGGCGCCGCGGTCTACATGGACAAGATCGCCGTGGGTCCCGAGGGCGTGGATGCGATCGATATCACGGCCTCGGCGGGCGAAAACGTCAATCGGGTCGCCGACGCGAAGGGCGTCCGGCCGAGCGAGATCGCGGTGGTCGTGCTCGACCGCGACCGCCATGAGCAGCTGATCGCCGACTTGCGCGAGGCCGGTGCAAAAGTCCTGCTGATCCCGGACGGAGACGTGGCGCCGGCGATCGCCGCCTCGCGACCGGAGTCCGGCGTCGACCTGCTGATGGGCATCGGCGGGACGCCCGAGGGCGTGATCGCGGCGGCGGCGATCAAGTGCGTTGGCGGGGCGGTGCAGGGACGGCTCTGGCCGCGGAACGACGAGGAGCGACAGGAGCTCGTCGACGCCGGTTTCGACGTGGACCGCGTCCTCACGACGGACGATCTCGTTGCGGGGCAAGACGTCTTCGTGGCCGCCACCGGGGTGACTTCGGGCGCCTTGCTCCGCGGAGTTCGGTACACGCCGGACGGAGCGGTCACCGACTCGATCGTGATGCGCTCACGCTCCGGGACGGTCCGCCGGATCGAGGCGCATCACTCGTTCGAGAAGCTTCGGCACCTGTCGGGCCGGGAATTCAGACCTGCGTAATGTTTCGGGCGCTAGCCTCGACTGAAGGCCATGAAGCTCGCAGCCCTCTTGCTCGCGGCACTGGCGCTCGCGCCTTCGGGTTCTAGCTCCACGGGAGCGACCCTCACCGCCCACGCCTCGCGCTTCGGCACCGTCCTCTTCGACGGACGCGGTTACGTCCTGTACGCGTTCACGCGGGATCCGCGTGGGCGCAGCGCCTGCTACGGGGCTTGCGCAAAGGCGTGGCCGGTGTACTTCTCGCGCGGGACGCTCCGCGCCGGACGCGGCGTCAAGCGGGCGTTGATCGGGACGAGGCGACGGCGCGACGGCCGCCGTCAGGTGACGTACGCGGGCCGGCCGCTCTACTACTACGTCGGCGATCGCAGGCCGGGGCAGATTCTCTGCCAGAACGTGCCCGAGTTCGGCGGGACCTGGCTCGTCGTGCGGCCTTCCGGCCGCCTCGTGCGCTACTAGGCCGGAACCGCTTCCTTCTCCATCTCCGGCGCGTACATCCCGGTCCGGGCTGCGCTGTTCATCTTCGCCCTGTGGAAGTAGGCGCGTTGAGCGGCCTCGAGCTTCTCGTCCTTACCGCCCCAGGCCTTGAGGGCAGGCGCCTGGAGGGCGCGGCCGTACGAGAACGAGAGCTCCCAGGGATGCGGGCCTCGCGCGTTCATGGCGTTCAGGTGGGCGGTCGCGTCCTCGTCGGTCTGGCCGCCGGACAGGAACACGATCCCCGGCACCGCCGCCGGAACGTGGCGATAGAGGCAGTCGAGCGTCCGCTCGGCGACCTCGTCGACCGGAGCGCGATTCGAAGCTTCGTATCCCGACAGGACCATGTTCGCCTTCAGCAGCGTGCCGCGGTAGTCGAGCCGCTGGTCGTGCAGCTCGGTGTACACCGCCTGCAGGACGCGCCCCGTCGCTTTATGGCTCTCGTCGATCGAATGACCGCCGTCCATCAAGACCTCCGGCTCGACGATCGGGACGAGGCCGGCCTCCTGGCAGAGGGCGGCGTAGCGGGCGAGCGCATGCGCGTTCGTCCAGACGCAGTACTCGCTCGGGCGGTCGTTCCCGACCGAGTAGGTCGCGCGCCACTTCGCGAAGCGCGCGCCGAGCTCGCGGTATTCCTCGAGCCGCTCGCGCAGGCCGTCGAGGCCCTCGGTGATCGTCTCGCCCTCGGCGAGCGCCAGCGGCTTCGCGCCCTTGTCGACCTTGATCCCCGGGATGATTCCCTTGCTCTCGAGCACCTTCGGGAACGGCGTTCCGTCGGCCGAGGACTGGCGGATCGTCTCGTCGAACAGGATCACGCCGGAGATGAACTCCTCGGCGCCCTCGGTTGTGAACAGCATCTCGCGGTACGTGCGCCGGTTCTCCTCGGTCGACTCGGCGCCGATCGTGTCGAAGCGCTTCTTGATCGTCCCCTCGCTCTCGTCCGCCGCGAGGATGCCCTTCCCTTCGGCGACGAGGGCTCTCGCCGTAGATTCCAGGTCGTTTTGTGCCATTTCCTCGTCCTCCTCGAAACTTTTGGTGCGCTGATTATCCCCAATTGCCCATTCCAGACTCTTCCCCACGGGCCCAAACCCGCTTAAAATTGTCATGAGGGGCGACGCTGCGGCGGCCGCCCCTCTTTCGCGTCCGAATCGCTCGCCGCACCCGAGAGGAGCAGCTGGGCCCGGCGGAGCTCACTCGGGGTCGCGGGCACGAGCCGGCCCGAGCTGACCCACCAGGCCGGATGGATCTCCATCCAGCCGTGCTGCTCGTCCTTGACCCAAGGACCGGCGACGCTGATCCGCGTGCTCGGATCGGGGATCGCCACGCGCGCTCGATCCTGAGGGATGACTTCGACGACGAGGCTCTCGCCCGAATCGAGGCGCAGATCGACGTGGACGTCGCCGTCGTACTCCTCGAACTTGACGCGGGTCACGGTGCCGGTCTCGACCTTGCAGCGCCGTTTTACCTTCAGTCGAGCAGGATGGTAGACGCCCGCGAGTGGGTTGCCCGAGCGACAGTACGGCGAGGGTGGGGACGAGGCTCCGAGCAGGCTGCAGGCGGCGGTGACGGCCGGGATGGCGAGGAGGAGCGCGAGGCGGCGCATCCTCTCCAAGGTTGCAGCGGCGCGGCCGGCCCACAAGACGCTTTTTCGGACCAGGGCGGGCTACACTGAGCGCGCTTCGCGGACGTAGCTCAGTCGGTAGAGCATCGGCTTCCCAAGCCGAGGGTCGCGGGTTCGAGCCCCGTCGTCCGCTCTGCGAGGAGGGCTTGGCGAAACACAACGCTGTGCCGCCGGATCGCGCTGGGACGGCGCGATGCTGCGTCCTCGGTCGCGCCCGTATCTGATTGATACGCACGCTCCCTGCGTCCTTGCCTCGCACCGCCCATCGCGCCCCGGCGACGAGCGGAGTTCCACCAAGCCCTCCTAGGAACCAACCCAAAACCCGCTTGTTCCGGCGGGTTTCGGCCTCTCTGAACCGCCAAACCCTCCTCGTCGCGACGCGCATACTCTCGGCGTTCGCCGGGCATGTACTGATTGGCACGCGATCGCAATCGCTCTGCGATTTTCACGAGAAGGGAGGAAGCGATGGCAGTCGCAGCGGAGGAAAGACCGGCGCCCATTCAGGTCGTGCAGACGCTTGTCGCCGACCCGGCGCCTCTTGGGCTCGCGGGTTTCGCGCTGACCACGTTCTTGATCAGTGTCACGAACGCCCATCTGGCGCCGAGTGATCTCTGGCTCGGTCCCGCGCTCTTCTACGGCGGGCTCGCGCAGCTCCTCGCGGGCATGTGGGAGTTCCGAAACCGGAACGTGTTCGGCGCGACCGCATTCTCGACGTACGGCGGCTTCTGGATGTCGCTGTTCATCTTCGTCGTGCTGATCTCGACGGATGTGATCAAGCTTTCGGCGGCCGCCGTGGATGAGTCGCTCGCATGGTTCCTGCTTGCGTTCTTCATCTTCAACACCTACATGATGTTCTGGAGCTCGATGATCAACTGGGCCGTGTTCGGGGTCTTCTTGACCCTGGAGATCACCGAGGGGCTCCTTTGGGTCGGGTTCTTCGCGCTTCCCGGCGGCACCGCCTTGGACATCGTCAAGGCGGGCGGCTGGGCCGGCATCGTCACGGCAGGTGTCGCCTGGTACACCTCGGCGGCCCTGGTCGCGAACTCCGTTGCCGGACGCGTGATCGTCCCTGTGGGAGCGCCGTTCGCCGGCCCGAACCGCGTCAAGCGCGGACGCGGCCTGCGGCCGAGCCCGGCATAGGCTAAACCAGGCACCAAGGAGGGCCATGGCGACTGAGCAGGAGGTGAATCGATGGGAGTCGTAGAGGAGACCGAGGTCTCCGAGTCGCAGATTGCTGTTCACTGGCGGGAGGAGGACTACTACCAGCCGCCTCCAACGTTCATCGGACAGGCGAACGCGGCCGACCCGGCCATCTTCGAGCGGTTCAGCGAAGAGCACTTCCCGGACTGCTTCAAGGAGTACGCCGACCTGCTCTCATGGGACGCGTACTGGCACACGACGCTGGACACGAGCAACCCGCCGTTCTGGAAATGGTTCGTCGGCGGACGCCTGAACGCCTGCTTCAACTGCGTAGACCGGCACCTGGCGTCGAGTCGTAACAAGTCCGCCTTCATCTGGGTGCCGGAGCCGGAAGAGGAAGACACGAAAGCGCTCACCTACCAGGAGCTCTACCGCCGAGTGAACGAGTTCGCGGCGTTGCTCCGGGACTTCTGCGGCCTGGAGACCGGAGACCGGATCACCTTCCACCTGCCGATGGTCCTCGAGTTGCCGATCTCGATGTTCGCCTGCGCCCGACTCGGGATCATCCACTCCGAGGTCTTCGGCGGGTTCAGCGGTGCGGCGTGTGGCCAACGGATCGCCGACTCGGAGAGTCGCATCCTCGTGACGATGGACGCCTACTACCGACAGGGCGAGCTGATCGACCACAAGGCGAAGGCCGACGAGGCGGTGGAGGCGGCGCGCAAGGCAGGCATGGAAGTCGAGAAGGTGCTGGTCTGGCGGCGCTACCCAGGCGAGTACCGATCGCCGACGCCGATGGTCGAGGGCCGCGACTTCTTCGTCGACGAGGTTCTGAGCGACTACCGCGACAAGCTGGTCGAGCCGGTCTCGATGCCCGCCGAGGCGCCGCT
>JBIOYJ010000142.1:0-3844 GCA_044870105.1 Gaiellaceae bacterium
CGCCCGTTGCCCCGTTGAAGCACTCGTTCGAGTGGTAGGCGTAAGCGCCGAGGTGCGTTGCCGTACCCGTGTCGTCGACTACGACCGCGAACACCCCGGGTCCACACCCGTCGGCCGTCAGCGTGAAACTACCGCTGTCCGCGCCCTTGAGCGGGACCTGCGCGCCGGCCAGTGCCCGAACCGGCATCGCCAGCGCAGCGATCACGACGAGCAGGAAGCCCACCCGGGCAAGCCTTCGTCTCCTCGCGGTGTGCACGAAACTCCTCATCGATCCTCTCCCTCCTTTGCGCTCTTGAGCAACGACTCTCCGCTCGACTCGAGCTCGGACCGGAGCAGGACGAGGAGTGCCTCTTCGGCCGAGAAGGTGACACCGTGCGCTTCGAGTGCGTGTCGCCGGATCTCGGCGACCTGCTCCTGCTCGCCGCGCGCCTTCAGCTCGTAGCCGCAGTCGCAGCGGGGGGTCTTGCCCGTGAACATGTTGCGACCGATACTGCGAAGCGCCGGTTAGAGGCTGGCAAGTCGCCGGCAAGTTTGCGGCAAAAAGACGGAGGGGCATCGTGAAGATCTCCCTGACCGGGCGGGTCTCGATCGAGGCGAATGGGACGAGCCTCGACGAGGACCGCTTTCCGGGCCGCCAGGGGCGCTTGGTCTTCGCGTACCTGCTCGCAGAGCATGGGAGACCGGTGCCGCGGGACGAGCTCGCCGAGGCGCTCTGGGGGGAGGCGCCGCCCGCGACCTGGGAGAAGGCGCTGGCGGTGCTCATGAGCAAGCTGCGGGCGCTGCTCGACGAATGCGGGGTAGACGGCCAGGCGGCGCTTACGAGCGCATTCGGCTGCTACCAGCTGGTGCTCCCGGAGGGAGTCTGGATCGATGTCGCGGCTGCGAGGGAGAACGCCGACCGAGCACAGGCCGCGCTTGCCGCAGGCGATCTGGCCGAAGCGAAGGAGCGTGCGGCAACGGGAGCGAAGCTGGCGCGACGAACATTTCTCCCGGGGGAACACGGTGCCTGGGTCGAGGAGAAGCGCCGCGAGCTTCACGAGCTTCTCGCCCGGTCGCTCGAATGCCTGGCCGAGGCGTGCCTGCAGTCGGGCGAGGCCGGCGAGGCCGTCGTGCACGCCGAGGAGCTGACGACCCTCGAACCGTTCCGGGAGAGCGGATACCGCCTGCTGATGCGGGCACATTCGTCCGCGGGCAACGATGCGGAGGCTCTCCGTGTGTACGAGCGTTGTCGACGTCTGCTCGCTGAAGAGCTCGGCGCCTACCCTTCGGGTGAGACCGAGACGCTCTATCTCGAGATCCTGCGCGGCACCCCCATAAGCGCTCGACCGCAGGTCACGGGCGACCAGAGTACGGAGCTCGAGCCGAAGCGGCGGCTGCGTATCACGCGCAGACGGCTCGCAGGTCTCGTCCTCATCGGCGCGGCACTCCCAGCAGCGGCGATCGCGGTCGCACTCACCGCCGTGGGCGAGCCGCGTTTCCTGCCGGGCCTGGATGCGAACGTGATCGCTGCGCTCGATGCCGACGCCGTGCGGCCAACGGCGCAGGTAGCGCTCGAGAGCAGGCCCGCGGCGCTGGCGGTTGGTGGCGGCTTCCTCTGGGTCGCGAGTGAGGACGGCACCCTATTGCGCGTCGATCCTCGCTCCCGGCTCGTCCATGCGGCCGCTCTCGGGGGCCGCATCGGCGATGTCGCCTACCACCGTGGATCGCTCTGGGCGACGAGGCCTGACGCACGGGCGGTCGCCCAGCTCGACCCGAAGACGCTTGCCGTGGTGCAGACGATCCCGGTCGGGAACGGGCCGAGCGCGATCGCCGCCGGAGGCGGTGGCATCTGGGTCGCCAACACGATCGACGGAACGGTGTCGAGGATCGACCTCTCGAGCGGAACGGCGCCGCTGACCGTCCCGGTCGGAGAGCGGCCTCTCGCGCTCGCTGTCGGGGCGGGGGCGGTGTGGGTCGTGACGGAGGGGGTTCCGGCCGTGCTCCGTCTGGATCCGCGCTCCGGAGCCCTGGTGACGGCGATCGAGCTCGGAAACGTGCCGAGCGCGATCGCGGTCGGTGGCGGGAGCGCGTGGGTTGCGAGCCGCCAGGACGGGACCGTCTCCCGGATCGATCCCGACACGGACTCGGAGTCCGCCACGATCGCCGCCGGGGCGAGTCCTTCCGCCCTCGCCATCGGCCCGGGTGCGATCTGGGTCGCGAACGGCGGAGATCGCACGATCGTCCGCATCGATCCGGCCGCACGCCGCATCGACAGGACTCTCTCGCTCGAGAGCAGCCCGAACGCGCTCGCATATGCGGACGGCAAGCTCTGGGTCACGACCCTCCCCTCGCCCGCGAGCCACCGTGGCGGTGTCCTCCGGGTCGAAGCGACGCCCCTCCTCTGTCCCTGTGGTGACCCCGGTGGGGCAGGCTTCAACATCCCGGTTACGAGTCTCGCCTACGACGGGCTGGTCGCCTATCGTCACGTCGCGGGACTCGCGGGCGGAGAGATCGTGGCCGACCTCGCCGTGCGCGTGCCGAGGCCGAGCGACGGCGGGAGGACATACAGCTTCCGGCTCAGACGAGGCGTGCGCTACTCGAACGGCGCGCTCGTTCGAGCATCCCATTTTCGATCCAGCCTCGCGCGGCTCTTGACGATGAATCGCGGCCAAGAGACGGGCTTCGAGGGAATCGTCGGCGCGGCGGAGTGCGCTCGCTCCGCGGCGGGCTGTGATCTCTCGAGAGGAATCGCAGCCGACGACCGCGCGGGGAGAGTGACCATCCGTCTCACGCGAGTGGACCCCGACTTCCTCTACAAGCTCACGGGCCTGGCCGCGGTTCCCTCGGCAACGCCGATCCAGCGCGGGCGCGAGCGCCCTGTTCCGGGCACGGGCCCTTACCGGATCGCGGACGTCGGCCCGAAACGGGTGCGGCTCACGCGCAACCCCTACTTCCGCGTCTGGGCACAGGACGCGCGACCCGACGGCTTCCCGGACGAGATCCGCTTCCACTTCAGCGACGACGCCGACACGCGTCTCGCTGCAATCCGGGGGGGTGCCGCGGACTGGGTGTCGTCGCTGCCCGCCGGCCGGCTCAAGGGCCTCCTCGCCCGATACGGCGCCAGGATCCACACCGATCCGGCGTCCTCGACCGATTTCATGTTCCTCAACACGCGCGTCGCGCCGTTCGACGACGTCCGCGTCCGCCGCGCGCTGAACTACGCGGTCGACCGGCGACAGGTGGCGGAGCTCGCCGGCGGGCCACTGGTCGCGAAGGCGGCCTGCCAGCTCCTCCCGCCTGCGATTCCCGGCTACCGGCCGAGCTGTCGGTACACGCTCGCTGCGAACGACGCTGGCACGTGGACCGCTCCCGACTTGACGAGGGCGAGGGGGCTCGTTGCCGCCTCCGGCACGCGAGGAATGAAGGTCGAGGTCTTCGCCTATGAGGCCGGCGGCCGCCTCGAACGGGTGGCGTACGCGCGTTACTTCGCCAAGCTCCTGAGGCGGCTCGGCTACCGGAGCCAGGTCCGCGTGATCTCCGACATCCCACACTACTTCGACTACGTCGGGGACTCGCGGAACCGTGTCCAGATCGGGACGAACGGGTGGTTCGTCGATACGCCGGCAAGCTTCCTGGGCCTCTTCAGCTGCGCGTCGTTCCGACCACACGACCGCCTGAACCGCAACCTCTCCGAGTTCTGCGATCGTCGCATCGACGCGCAGATCGCGGGAGCGGCAACCGCGCAGACCTCGGATCCGGTCCGCGCGAAGGCGCTTTGGGCCGAGGTCGACCGGGCGCTCGCGGATCAAGCCGCCACCGTCCCGCTGCTCCATCGGAGCGCCATCGTGATCGTCTCCGAGCGCGT
>JBIOYJ010000143.1:0-50197 GCA_044870105.1 Gaiellaceae bacterium
GCACCGGCTCCATCTACACCGACCAACCGTTCCAGAGCGGCTGGGACGTCACCCGCGGCCAGTCGGGTGCGACGGGCATCTTCGTCGAGTACCCGGGCGCCAAGGTCGCGAGTTCGCTCGGACAGTCGACGCCGTACACGACGAACGCGACGAACTCACAGGTGACGACGTTCGCGAAGCAGCTCCTGAAGCAGATGGAGCCGATCTTTCCGGGGATCACGAAGCAGTGGAACGGGAAGGCGATGCTGTCGACGCCGTTCACGGATCCAAACTTCCTCTGCTCGTACTCGTACTGGAAGCCGGGGCAGTACACGGGCTTCAGCGGCTACGAGAAGGCGCGCCAGGGGAACCTCCACTTCAGCGGCGAGCACTGCTCGCAGGACTTCCAGGGCTTCATGGAAGGCGGCGCCTCGGAGGGCGTGCGCGCCGCCTCCGTCTGGACGCGCGATGTCGGTCGCGCGCTGAACGCCGCGCGGAAGCTCGAGTTCGGGACCGTCTGGATCAACGACCACATCCCGCTCGTCTCCGAGATGCCGCACGGCGGCTACAAGCAGTCCGGCTACGGCAAGGACCTCTCGACGTACTCGCTCGAGGACTACACGGTCGTCAAGCACGTGATGGCGAAGATCGACTAGTCGTTTTTCAGCGATGTCCAGGGACCGTCCCTGGACATCGCTCGTACAGCCGGTGCGCAGCGCGCTCTCCGGGTTGCGCGAATGCGAGGGATCGTGGTTGAATCGCCTCGCATTGCGCAGAGGAGCGGTCAGCCGCGCTCGGGATCTCGACGGCGTCGACAAGAGCATCATCGAGGCGCTCCAGAAGAACGGCCGGGAGCCGTTTCGGCGCATCGCGGCGGGGATCGGCGTCTCCGAGGCGACGGTCCGGGCGCGTTACGCCCGGCTCTGCGCCGACAACATCCTCCAGGTGACCGCGGTCACGAACCCGCTCGGCCTCGGCTTCGACGGGCAGGCGATGGTCGGCATCCGCACGACCGGCTCGCCGGAGCCGGTGGCCGACGAGATCGCGAAGTGGGACGAAGCCGACTACGTCGTGATCACGGCCGGCCAGTTCGATCTGCTCGTGGAGATCGTCTGCGACGACCGCCGCACGCTGCTCGACGTCACCAACCGGATTCGAGCGCTCGACGGCGTCGCCTCCACCGAGAGCTTTCTCTACCTCGAGCTGTGGAAGCAGCTCTACGACTGGGGCGCGCGCATCAACGGCCGGCCCCTGGAGTCCTGATGGCGGTCGAAGAGCTGGCCCGGCCCGAGCCCCGAACCGCCGAGGCGCCCGCCGACGTCCGGCTCGAGGCCGTCACCAAGCGCTTCGACGACGTAACCGCCGTCGACGACGTCTCGCTCGAGGTCGAGCGCGGCAGTTTCTTCGCCCTTCTCGGGCCCTCGGGCTGCGGCAAGACGACGACGCTGCGCATGATCGGCGGCTTCGAGGAGCCGAACGAGGGGACGATCTACCTCGGCGACCGCGACGTGACCGGCCTGCCCCCGTACAAACGCGACGTCAACACCGTCTTCCAGTCCTACGCGCTGTTCCCGCACCTAAGCATCTTCGACAACGTCGCCTTCGGGCTGCGCCGCCGGAAGATCAAAGGGCCGCAGCTCCGCGGCCAGGTGAACGAGATCCTGCGCCAGGTGGGGCTCGAGGGCTTCGGCAAGCGTCGCCCACGCCAGCTCTCCGGCGGACAGCAGCAGCGCATCGCGCTCGCCCGCGCGCTCGTCAACAAGCCGCGCGTCCTGCTCCTCGACGAGCCGCTCGGTGCGCTCGACCTCAAGCTCCGCAAGCAGATGCAGCTCGAGCTGAAGGCGATCCAGCACGACGTCGGCATCACCTTCATCCACGTCACGCACGACCAGGAAGAGGCGATGACGATGGCGGACCGGATCGCGATCATGAACGACGGCCGCATTGAGCAGCTCGGCGCCCCGGCCGAGCTGTACGAGCACCCACGCACCGCGTTCGTCGCCGGCTTCCTGGGGGCGTCGAACCTGCTCCAGGGCACTGTGGCTGGAATGGATCTCGTGCGTCTCAGCGACGGGACGGTGGTGCGTGTGCCGACCGAGACGCTTCGCGGCCGCAGCGGGTACATCTCTATCGGCGTGCGGCCGGAAAAGATTCGCCTCGGCGATGGGGAGCAAAACCGCCTGCGCGGCCGCGTCGTCGAGAGCGCGTACGTCGGCGTCTCGACCCAGTACGTGATCGAGACGCCTGCGGGAACGATCGCCGTCTACGTTCAGAACGCCGAGCCGGGAGTGCGCGAAGTTTCCGGCGAGGTCTCGTGGAGCCCCGACTCCACGTTTGTCGTCGATTCCACGGAGGGAGGCGCATGACCGACTTCGATCATCTGACCCGACGAGAGCTGATCGAGCGCGCTGCGGCCGGGGGCGCGATCCTGACGCTCCCCGGCCTGCTGGCCGCCTGCGGCGGCACGTCCAAGAAGGCGGGCGGAACCACCGTCGAGCACAAGCTCGCGAAGACCCTGCACTTCTCCAACTGGCCGCTCTACCTGGACACGAACAACAAGGCCCATACGCATCCGTCGCTCCTCGCCTTCCAGAAGAAGTACGGCGTCCACGTCAGCTACGCCGAGGACATCAACGACAACGCTTCCTTCTTCGCCAAGATCCGGGGCCCGCTGTCACGTGGGCAGTCGACCGGTCGCGACATCGTGGTGCTCACCGACAACGACCGCTACCTGGCGCTGATGATCAAGAAGGGGTGGGCCGAGAAGCTGGACAAGTCGGCGATCCCGAACATGAAGAACCTGGTCGAGGTCCAGAAACACCCGAACTTCGACACGAACCGCGATTACTCCCTGCCGTGGCAGTCGGGGATGACCGGCATTGCGTACAACGACACGCGAACCGATCCCGTGCTGTCCGTCGACGACCTGCTCGAGAACCCGAAGCTGAAGGGGAAGATCACCTGCCTGAACTCGATGGGCGACGCCCTCACGGTCGTGATGCTCGCGAACGGCGACGACCCGGCAAAGGTGACGGACAAGTCGTTCAACGCCGCCTTCAACCGGATCAAGAAGGCCGCCGACAACAAGCAGATCCGCCAGTTCACCGGCAACGACTACGCGCCGATCCTCGCGAGAGGTGACCTCTCAGCGGCGATGTCGTGGTCGGGCGACATCGCGCAGCTCGGCAACAAACACATCCACTGGAACGTGCCCAAGGACGGCGGTGCGCTCTGGACGGACAACATGCTGATCCCGAAGGGCGGCAATGTCTACACCGCGTCGGTCTACATGAACTTCGTCTACGACCCGAAGGTCCAGGGCCTGATGGAGGCGGGCGACCCGAAGAAGAACATCACTGGCATCTACTACATCCCGCCGGTGGCCGGCGCCGGCGAGTGGGCGAAGAAGTACGACCCGTCCGTCGCGAACAACACGCTGATCTTCCCGACGAAGGACATGCTCGACAGCGTCCACATCTTCGACAGCAAGGCGCTCAACAACCAGAAGTACCTCGAGCAGTGGCAGAACCTCATCTCCGGATGAGCGCTTGAGCTGGCTCCACCGCCACCGCGGGCTGACGCCGTACCTGCTGCTCCTGCCGGGCGTGGCCTGGCTCGCGGTGTTCTTCGTCGTGCCGCTCGGGTTCCTCGCCTACCAGTCGCTCCAGTCGGGCAACATCGACTTCGGCTACGCCTTCACGTGGTCGTGGGGCAACTACTGGAACGCGATCCATGACTACCGCGCGCAGTTCATCCGCTCGCTGGAGTACGCCGGCATCGCGACGCTGCTGGCGCTCGTCGTCAGCTATCCGGTTGCGTACTGGATCGCGTTCCGCGGCGGGCGCTGGAAGAACCTCCTGTTGTTGTTCATCGTCGCGCCGTTCTTCGTCACGTACCTGATCCGGACGCTTGCCTGGGAGACGATCCTCTCGGACAACGGCTTCGTCGTGAACACGCTCCAGAGCCTCCACGTGCTGGGGCCGAGCGGCCGGCTGCTGGCGACGTCGACGGCGGTCGTGACCGGGATCACCTACAACTTCCTCCCGTTCATGGCGTTGCCGCTGTACGTCTCGCTCGAGCAGATCGACGAGCGGCTGATCGAGGCGGCCGAGGATCTCTACGCGAGCAAGTGGAAGGCGTTCTGGCGTGTGACCTTCCCGCTCTCGCTTCCCGGGGTCGTCGCCGGGACCCTGCTCACGTTCATCCCGGCCGCCGGTGACTTCATCAACGCGCAGCTGCTCGGGTCCCCCGACAACCACATGATCGGCAACGTGATCCAGTCGAAGTTCCTCGAGCTGACCGACTATCCGGCCGCGGCGGGGATGTCCTTCATCCTGATGGCTGGGATCCTGGTGGCGGTCGCGCTGTACGCGCGCGCGGTCGGCACCGAGCAGCTGACGGGGACGGCGGCGTGAACACGGTCGCCGTTGAGCGGCGGCCCGCGCGGCCGAAAGTCCTCGCGAAGGTCTGGGCCTTCGTGCGGCACCACATCCTGACGGCGTACTCGATCCTCTTCTTCGCGTACCTGCTGTTGCCGATCGCCGTCGTCGTCGTTTTCTCGTTCAACAACCCGACCGGCAAGTTCAACTACACCTGGCAGGGCTTCACCTGGGACAACTGGCGCTACTGGGACGGCGTCCCCGGAATCCGGAGCGCGATCTTCCTTTCGCTGGAGATCGCGCTGCTCGCGAGCATCGTCGCAACGGCGCTCGGAACGCTGATCGCGCTGGCGCTCGTGCGCTACAGCTTCCGCGGGCGCGGGTCCACGAACATCCTCATCTTCCTGCCCCTCTCGACGCCGGAGATCGTGCTCGGTGCGTCGCTTCTGACGCTCTTCCTGAACCTGAACGTCGTCTTCGGCTTCTGGACGATCCTGATCGCCCACATCATGTTCTGCATCAGCTTCGCCGTGGTCACCGTCAAGGCACGGCTCGTCGGCTTCGACCGCCACCTCGAGGAAGCCGCGATGGACCTCGGCGCCAACGAATGGGCGACCTTCCGCAAGGTCACGCTCCCGTTGATCGCGCCGGCGATTTTCGCCGCGTTGCTGCTCTGCTTCGCGATCTCGATCGACGACTTCGTCGTCACCTATTTCAACTCTGGGTCGGAAGTCACGTTCCCGTTGTTCGTGTGGGGCGCAGCCCGCGTGGGGGCGCCGCCGCAGGTGAACGTGATCGGAACCGCGATCTTCGTCGTCGCCGCCGCGGCCATGCTCGTGAACGTCCTCGTCCAGAACCGTCGTGCGAAAGGAGCCTTCGTATGACCGAGATCGCCCCAGCGCTGTCGGCCGAGGAGTTGCAGAAGGCCGCGCGCGAGCACCTCTGGCTGCACTTCACGCGTATGGGCGGCTACCAGACGACGGACATCCCGGTGATCGTCCGCGGCGAAGGCTGCTACCTCGAGGATGCCAACGGCAAGCGCTATCTGGACGCGCTGGCAGGGCTTTTCGCGGTCAATATCGGCTACTCGTACGGCGAGGAGATCGGCCAGGCCGCGCTCGAGCAGATGCGCGAGCTGCCCTTCTACACGAACTGGTCGTATGCGCACCCGCGGGCCATCGAGCTCGCGGCCGAGGTGGCGTCGCTCGCGCCCGGCAACCTGAACCGCGCCTTCTTCGTCTCCGGCGGTTCCGAGGCGATCGAGTCGGTCTGGAAGCTCGCGCGCCAGTATCACGCTGCCCGCGGCGAGCGCCGCTGGAAGGCGATCTCGCGCAACGTCGCCTACCACGGGACGACGATGGGTGCCCTCTCGATCAACGGCATTCCGGCGCTGCGCACCCCGTTCGAGCCCCTGGTCCCCGAGGTCGAGCACGTGCGGAACACGAATCGCTACCACCGCCCGCCCGAGGAGCCGGAGGAGGAGTTCACCCGGTTTCTGCTCGACGACCTCGAGCAGACGATCGACGCCGCGGGCCCGGAGACGGTGGCCGTCGTGATCATGGAGCCGGTGCAGAACGCCGGGGGCGCCTTCACCCCTCCGGAGGGCTACTTCCGCGGCGTGCGCGAGTTGTGCGACCGCCACGGCATCTTGCTCTGCGCCGACGAGGTGATCACCGGCTTCGGCCGGATCGGCCACTGGTTCGCCTCCGAGCGCTACGACATCCGGCCCGACCTGGTCACGTGCGCGAAGGGACTGTCTTCGGCCTACGCCTCGATCGGCGCCGTGATCACGACCGATCAGGTGATCGAGCCGTTCCTGGAGGAGAAGTCGATGTTCGCGCACGGGATCACCTTCGGCGGCCATCCGGTGATGTGCGCGATCGCGCTCAAGAACATCGAGATCATGAAGCGCGAACGGATTCCGGAGACCGTGCGCGAGAACGAGGAGATGTTCCGGTCGACCCTGTCGCGGCTGCTCGAGCTTCCGATTGCCGGCGACCTGCGCGGGGCAGGCTGCTTCTACGCGCTCGAACTGGTCAAGGATAAGGAGACGCGGGAGACCTTCACGGACGAGGAGTCGGAGTCGCTCCTGCGCGGCTTCCTCTCACCTCGCCTGTTCGAGCGCGGGCTGATCTGCCGCGCCGACGACCGGGGCGACCCGGTGATCCAGATCTCGCCGCCGCTCGTCGCCGGACAGGACGAGTTCGACGAGATGGTCTCGATCCTCGGAGACGTGCTCACGGAGGCCTGGGAGCGGGTTCAGAGCCCGACCCGAGCAGCTCGCCGATCTGTTCGGCGAGCTCCTTAGCCGGCGGCCCTGGTGGGCTGACGAGGCGGGCGAATTCGAGGAGGCGCCGGCGCTCGAGAGTGACCTGCGCGTCGACGTGGCGATCGTCGGCGGCGGCTACACGGGGTTGTGGACCGCACTCGCGCTGCGGGAGCACGACGCGTCGGTGCGGGTGGCCGTGCTGGAGGCGGACGTGTGCGGAAGCGGGCCGAGCGGGCGCAACGGCGGCTTCCTGCATGGGTACTGGTCGAGCCTGCCGCGGCTCCGGGAGACGTTCGGCGACGGAGGCGCGTTGGCCGTCGCGCAAGCCTCGTCGCGGATCGTCCCGGCCGTGCGCGAATGGTGCGAGCGGCGGAACGCCGACGTCTGGTTTCGTGAGGGCGGCCTGCTGAAGGTCTCGGCCGCTCCTGCGCAGGACGCCGCGGTCGAGCGGTCGGTCGCGGCGGGGCGCGAGCTCGGCGTCGAAGAGGAGGCGGTTCCGCTGTCGGCCGATGAGCTCCGGGCGCGCTGCGACTCGCCCGTCTTCCGCAAGGGCGTCTTCTTCCGCGACGGAGCGACAGTCCAGCCGGCGCGGTTGGTCCAGGCCCTCCGTCACGAAGCAATGGCTTGTGTTGCATTGCACGAGCACACTCCTCTTCTTCACCTTCGTCGCGAGAGTCCCAATGTCTTGGAAACGCCGCGCGGGCGAGTAGTCGCGGACGAGGTCGTTCTGGCCGTGAACGCGGCGGCCACCGGCTGGCGTCCGGCGGCTCGCGCGCTGACGAACTTCGGCAGCTACGTCGTCCTGACGGAGCCGGCGCCGGAGCTGCTCGAGCGAATCGGCTGGACCGGGGGCGAGGCGATCGTCGACGGTCGCATGTTCCTGCACTACTTCCGCACCACGGCGGACGGACGAGTGCTGATGGGAAGCGGCTCGGGGCCGATCGGGTTCGGTGGCAGGATCGACCATCGATTCTGGCTGGACGAGGCCAGCGCGGCCAGGGCCCAAAAGGGCCTGCGGCGGCTTCTTCCGGCCTTTCGAGACGTGGCGGTCGAACGCGCCTGGGGCGGACCGATCGACGTGTCCGCCGACCACTTTCCGTTCTTCGGCACCGTCGCAGAAAGCCGTGTCCATTACGGCGCCGGCTACTCCGGCAACGGCGTCGGGCCGAGCTGGCTCGGGGGTCAGATTCTGGCCTCGCTCGCGCTTGGCACCGAAGACGAATGGACAAGTCTTCCGCTCAGGCGATGCAACACAAAGTCATTGCCGCCGGAGCCGTTGAAGCGGCTCGGAGGCGGGGTCGTACGCGCCTCGATCCTCGCCGTGGAGGAGGCGGAGGAGAAGGGCCGGCGCCCGGCTTTGGCTGCTCGGGTCGGCGCCTCGCTCCCCCGCCTGTTCGGCCTTCGCCTGGGAACGCGCTGAGGCGCGCTTAGGAAGGGCGGGCCGAAAGCTTCACGCTCACCGTGTGGCTCCTGCCGTCGCGGAGGTAGGTGATCGAGATCGTGTCGCCGGGCTTCTTGCCGCCGATCACGCTCTGCAGCTCGTCGGCCGACGCGATCTTGGCGCCGTCGATCGCCGTCACGACGTCGCCGGCCTGAAGGCCTGCGCGCGACGCCGGTGTGTCGCTCCGAACCTCAGCCGCCTTCGCCTGCTCCGCGCTGCCGTCGAGCGAGACGCCCAGGTACGCGTGCGCGGCCTTTCCGGTCGAAACGATCTGCGAGACCACGGAGCGCACGGTGTTGGAGGGGATCGCGAAGCCGACGCCGTCGTTGCCGCCCGACTCGCTCTCGATCTGGGCGTTCACGCCGATCACGCGGCCCTGCTCGTCGAACAGTGGCCCGCCCGAGTTGCCGTGGTTGATCGCCGCGTCGGTCTGGATCGAGTCGTCGATCGCAAAGTTGTTCGGCGAGGTGATCTCGCGATGGAGGGCGCTGACGATCCCGCTCGTGACCGTCTCCGCGAGCCCGAACGGGCTGCCGATGGCGACGACGCCGTCGCCGACCGCGACCTTGCTCGAATCGCCGAGGGCGAGCGGCTGGAGCAACGATGCCGGCGCGTCGACCTTCAGTACGGCGAGGTCGGTGGAGCTGTCGGTGCCGACGACGCGGGCCCTGTAGGACTTGCCGTTCCAGAACTTGACCGAGACCGAGTCGGCGCCGTCGACCACGTGCTGGTTGGTGACGATGTGGCCGCTCGTGTCGTAGACGAAGCCCGAGCCCTGGGCCTGCTGCGGCTGCGAGCCGCCGAACGGCGTCTGGGCTTGGCTGGAGACCGTGACCTGCACGACGCCCTTGTAGGCGCGCCGGTAGATCGCGTTGACCGACAGCGGTCGCTCGCTCGCGGCCGGCTCGGAGTCCGACACCGTCACCTGGCGGACAACGGTGTTCGTCCCGTCGGAGGAAAGGGCGGCGTAGGTCGCGGCGCCGCCGCCGGCCGCGAGGCCGGCGGCGGTGACCAGGGCCGCGAGGGGGAGGAGTCGGTGCTTGGGGAGGTTCATCGCTTCGGTTCCTTCCGGTCGTTGTCGCCGCCCCATGGCACCAGGCGTCCCTAAACGCGGCCTGAGAGGGAGCTAAGAAGTCGCTAAGAGTTCCGCCCGCCTCTTAGGCATCTCTCAGGATCCGTCCGCACAATTAGCCCGATGAGGGTCTTGGTGGTCGACGACGAACGAGCCGTCAGGGAGTCGCTTCGGCGTGCCCTTGAGCTCGAGGGCTACGAGATCGAGCTGGCGGACGACGGCGAGGAGGCGCTCTACCGCCTCCGGTCGGCGCCCGAGCCGGACGCGATGATTCTCGACGTGCTCATGCCCGGAACCGACGGGCTCGAGGTGTGCAGGCAGCTGCGCCGGAACGGCAGCCGCGTGCCGGTGCTGATGCTGACCGCACGGGCGGAAGTCGAGAACCGCGTTGCCGGGCTCGACGCCGGCGCCGACGACTACGTCACCAAGCCGTTCGCGCTCGAGGAGTTGCTCGCGCGGCTCAGGTCTCTCCTCCGCCGTTCGACCGACGGCGCCGGCGACGCGCTCCGCTTCTCGGATCTCGAGCTGGACCCGGGAACGCGAGAGGTCCGCCGCGGCGACGATTCGATCGAGCTCACGCGCACGGAGTTCGCGCTGCTCGAGCTCTTCATGCTCAACCCAAGGCAGGTGCTGACCCGCTCGATCATCTTCGAGCGGGTCTGGGGCTACGACTTCGGCTTCGCGTCCAACTCGCTCGATGTCTACATCGGCTACCTGCGACGGAAGACCGAGGTTGGCGGCAAGCCGCGCCTGATCCAGACCGTACGCGGCGTCGGCTACGCGCTGCGTGAATCGTGAGCTTCCGGGCGCGCCTCACGCTCGTCGCAGCGGCGGCGGTCGCCCTGGCGATCGTCGCCGCCTCCGCAGTCGTCTACTTCGTCGTCCGAGGCGAGCTTCGCGCGCCGATCGACGACCGCCTGCGCGGCGACGCGACGGCGATCCTGAGCGCTCCCTTCCGCGGCCGCGACCGGCCGTTCCCGAGGCCCGAGCCGGAGCTCGGCGGCGGCCGCAGCTACTTCCAGATCGTCTCCTCGGACGGGGCGACCCTGCGTCCGGAGGCCGGCGAGGACGTCGCGCTGCCCGTGAACAAAAGCACGCTCGCGGTCGCGCGCGGCGACCGCGATGCCTTCTTGACGGACATGCACGTCTCGGGCACGCACATCCGCGTCCTGACCTTTCAGTACGGCCCGGACTCGGCCGTTCAGATCGCCCGCTCGCTCACGGACGTCGACAAGACGCTCAGTCGAATTCGCTGGATCCTGTTCCTCATCGCGGGCGCCGGGATCGCCGTCGCAGCCGGCCTCGGCCTCGCCGTGTCACGGGCGGCGCTCGCGCCGGTCCGGCGGCTCACTGACACGACCGAGAAGGTGACCGCGACCGGCGATCTCTCCGAACGAATCGACTTGGAGGGCCGCGACGAGCTCAGCCGCTTGGCCGGCAGCTTCAACATGATGCTCGGCGCGCTGGAGGAATCGACGCGCGCGCAGCAGCAGCTCGTCGCCGACGCGTCACACGAGCTGCGGACCCCGCTGACCAGCCTGCGCACGAACATCGAGGTGCTCGCGGGCGATCGCGCGCTTCCACCGGACGAGCGCGAGCGCCTGCTCACCGACGTCGTCGAGCAGCTGGGCGAGATGACGACGCTGATCGCGGAGCTGATCGAGCTGGCGCGCGGCGAGCAGGAGACGGCGGAGCCGGAGGAGGTGCGGCTCGACCTCGTCGCCGCGGACGCCGTCGAGCGAGCCCGACGCAATCGCCCGGGCGTCGCCTTCCAGACGAAGTTCGAGGAAACGAGCGTCCGCGGCGTTCCGGCGACGATCGAGCGGGCCGTCGCCAACCTGCTCGACAACGCGGCGAAGTGGAGCCCACTCGGCGGCGAGATCGAGGTGGTCGTTCGCGACGGGGAGGTCGTCGTGCGCGACCACGGGCCCGGGATCGACAAGGAGCACCTGCCTTACGTCTTCGACCGCTTTTACCGCGCGCCGTCCGCGCGCGGCATGCCCGGCTCCGGCCTCGGCCTCGCGATCGTCCGCCAGGTCGCGGACGCCCACGGCGGGACCGTCGTCGCCGAACGCGCCGAGGGCGGCGGAACGAGGATCACGCTCCGCCTCAACGGCCGGCCGAACTCTTAGGGATTTCTTAGAGAGCTCTTAGCTCCCTTTCAGCGGCGGCTGGTTTCGTGAGAACCACGTCAACTGATGAAGGAGCCCAGATGAACAGGAGCACGAGACGCAAACTCGTCGCCGCGGGCGCGGCCGCCGTCGCGGTCGCGGGCACCGGGGCCGCGATCGGAGCGACGCAGTTCGGCTCGCCGAAGGCGGAGAGCCAGGCGGTCGTCAACGATGCTGCGAGGCAGCTCGGGGTCAGCCCCTCGGCGCTCACGAACGCGCTCAAGGCGGCGCTGAAGAACCGCGTCGACGCGGCCGTCAAGGCCGGACGGATCACGAAGGCCGAGGGCGACCGGATGAAGGCCAGGATCGATGCTGGAGACTTCCCGCTCTTCGGTGGGCCGCACGGCGGGTTCGGTATCCACGTCGAGTTCGGCCGCCATCTCGACGCGGCAGCGAGCTATCTCGGCCTGACGCGCGCCGAGCTTCGCGCACAGCTCTCGCAGGAGAAGACCCTCGCCCAGATCGCGAAGGATCGTGACAAGTCGGTCGACGGCCTGATCAACGCGCTCGTCGCCGACGAGAAGAAGGAGCTCGACGCGGCCGTCTCGGCCGGGCGCCTCACCCGGGCGCAGGCGGACGAGCTGCTTGCCGGCGCGAAGCAGCGCTTCACCGATCTCGTCAACGGCAAGATGCCGACCTTCCGCGGCGGACGAGGGTTCCGCGGGTTTGGTCCCCCTCGGTTCGGCAGCGGCCCACCGCCTGACGCGGCGCCGATGTTGTAGGGCTCAGCAGTTGTGGGCCCGGTTACCCGGGCCCACTGCTCCGATCAGATCTTTCCGCGCCTTCGCCACTTGGCGAAGATCCGCTTGAACTCGCGGTCGGCTGCGCGCGCAGCCTCGGCCGGGGTCATCTTCCCCTGGGCCACCTGCGCGAACATCTGCGGGATCAGCCAGGTGTTGAAGATCTCGTCGACCGCCGCGTTCGAGAAGCCTGGGTGGCCGACGTTGGTCGTGTACTTCTTGGCGATCGTCTCCAGCACCACGTACTTGCGGCGTGGGGTGTGCGGGTCCGCGGCCAGCTGTCGCGTGTAGTTCTTGACCGCACCCCGGAAGGCGGGAAAGTTGTAGAACTTGCTGTTCTTGAACGCGCCCTGGTAGTTGATCTCGAGGTCGGCGATGAACCGCTTCGCCAGCGCCTTCTGCCGGTTCGGCGTGAACTTCCAGATCGTGTAGACGCCCATCACGTGCTCGAGGCCCATCCGCTGCAGGCCTCCCTTCGGGATCGCCGCGATCGCTGTCTTCTGCGCCAGAGACGGGTTCTGATCCTCGGCGCTGCGCATGATCGAGATCGCGTTGAATGCCAGCGAGAGCCGCCCTGCCAGGTAGCCCTGGTTGTTGGACGAGGCCGTCCACGCGAAGATCTCGTTCGTCATCCCGCGCCGGTAGATGTCGCGCATGACCTTGAGCGCCTCGATCGTCCCTTTGCTGTTGATGATCACGCGGCCGTTTCGGTTCTGGATGAAGCCGCCGTAGCACATCAGCAAGGCGATCAGGGCCATGTTCGAGTCGAGCTCGTTCGACATCCCGATCCCGACCGGGTGGCCCAGCCGTTTGAGCTTCGGCGCCGCCCTGCGGACGTCGTCCCAGGTGGCAGGCCGGATGCCCACCTGACGCCAGAGGTCTTTGCGATAGTGGACGGGATCGGGCACGAAGTTCTCGGGGAATCCGTGCCACTTCTTCGTCTTCGGGTTGTAACAGCTCTTGAAGCCGACCCGTCCGACCTTGCCGACCTTCCGCGTCACCTCCTGGATGATCTCCTTGTGGTTGATGACCTGGTCCTCGAGGCCGGCCTGCGGTGACAGGTGGCCGAAGAGGTCGTGTCCCCTCCGCGCGGCGACCTCTGCCTGTGCACGCGCCGGAAGCTGCGCGAGGTTGATGTGATCGACGATCACGTCGGTGTCGTGCCGCGCCCCCCAGCGCTTCGTGTAGACGTCGTCGAACCACTTGTCGTAGGCGGGGACGAAGTGGCTCCACTGAAGGATCCGGAGCGTGTACTTCGCGTCCTTGTGCCTGTACTTGAGCGGTCCTGCCGCGGCGGTCTTCGTCAGGGCGCCGCCGTAGACGATGAGGAATCCGCCGAGCCCGCGGCGGATCAGATCGCGGCGGGTGAGACTTCCCGAGAGGCCTAGCTCTCGGAATTCGTCGTCGTTGTCTGCCACCTCCTGCCTCCTTTCCCTACGGGATTTACCGGAACGCTCCTCCTCTGAAACCGGCGATGAAGCGGTTCAGGAAGCTGTTGTACAAAATCGCGAGCGGGACGCTCGGGATCAGCGTCGCCGCCATAAGCGATTGCCAGAAGAAGACGTCGCCCCGAATGAGGTCGGTCGGGACGCCGGCGGACAGCGTCCGCTGGGTCGATGACGAGATAAACGTGATCGCGTAGACGAATTCGTTCACGCAGAGGGAGAACGAAAAGATCACGACGGTGAGAATCCCGGGAATGGAGATCGGGAAGATCACGCGCCAGAGCGCCTTCACCCGGGAGCAGCCGTCGACGAGCGCCGCATCCTCGAGCTCGGACGGGATCGTCTTGAAAAATCCCATCAGGAGCCAGGTCGCGAACGGCACCGTGAACGACGGGTAAACGAGCACCAGCGACCACAGCTTGTCCTGGAGCCCGAGCTCGGCGATCACGCGGGAGAGCGGCAGGAAGAGCAGCGTCGGCGGAACGAGGTAGGTCAGGAAGATCCCGACACCGACGTTCTGGCCCCAGCGCCCGGACAGCCGCGCGAGCGAGTAGCCGGCGGGGAGCGCCAGGACGAGCGTGATCGCGACCACGAGGCCGCCGACGAACGCGGTGTTCTCGAGCCATTTCACGTAGTTCGTGTCGTGAAAGATGAAGCTGACGTGCGACGTGGTGGCGTTCTCGAAGCCAGCCGGCAGCCAGCCGTCCCCCTTGAACGAAAGCTTCTCGTCCAGCCCCGGATCGGCGTGGTGATAGGTGAAGGGGACGTTCTCGACGTTGTAAAGATCGCCGTTCGTCTTGAACATGGTCACGAGCATCCAGTAGAACGGGAACGCGAGCACGATCGCGAACGGCCCGACGATCAGATAGGAAAAGCCGAGCTCGCGGAGGCGGCGCACTTACGTGACCTCCACCCGGCGCGCGAATTTCAGCATCAGCACCGTGACGACGGCGAGGACGGGGAGGAGATAGAGCGAGATCGCCGCGCCTTCGCCGAGATTGCTCGAGACGATCCCCGTCTGATACGCCCAGGTGGTCAGCATGTGCGTGCTGTTGAAGGGTCCCCCGCTCGTCAGGATGTAGACGACGGTCATGTCGGTCGCCGTGAAGACGATCCCGAAGAGGAGCGCGACGGTCGCGATCGGGAGTTGGAGCGGCAACGTGACGTGCCAGAACTTCCGCAGCCCTGTGGCGCCGTCGACCCGCGCCGCGTCGTCCAGCTCCGGAGGAATCGAGGCGAGGCCGGCGAGGAAGATCACCGTCGCGAACGGCAGGATCCGCCACGCGTGCACGGCGATGATCGCGATGATGCCGAGCGTCGGTTGGCCTAACCATTGCGGCGGGTTGAAGGGGTCGATCTTGCCGACGTGGACCCACGGCAGCCCGTTAATCACGCCGAGCACCCAGTTGACCGGCTTGTAGAGGTAGAAGTGCCCGCCTCCCGGCAGGAGGTCGTGGACGAGCGTCCAGTTCACGATGCTGAACTGCGAGTCGAAGATCCAGAGGAAGCCGATCGTCGAGAGCGCGACGGGCGCCGCCCAGGGAAGCAGGATCAGGAGGCGCAGGATCCAGCGGCCGCGGAAAGGCCGCACCAGCGCGTGCGCGAGCAGGCCCGCCCCGACGAGCACGATCAGCTGCGAGACGAGCGTGAAGATGATCGTGTTCCGCAGCGCCCGGCGGAAGTTCGCGTTGTGCCAGGCCTCCGTGAAGTTGTCGAAACCGATCAGATGTCCGGTCAGCGACCCAGCTGTCGCGTCCGTCAGGCTGAGGTACACGGCGAGAACGAGCGGCGCGCCGACCAGCAAGAGGATGAAGATGACCGCGGGGCTGATCAGCGTGGGCGCGAGAAAACGGCGATCCTCGAGGAGGTCGCGCCAGCGCCGCGGCCGCGGCCTGGCCTCCGCTACGGCTGCCAAGGCGCGGCGATCGTACACGAAGTACAGTTTTGAATTCGTAAGCGGCCAGGCGGTACCGCGACGTGGCAGAGATCGAACTCGAGCAGCTGACGAAGGTCTACCCCGACGGGACGAAGGCCGTCGACACCCTCGAACTCCGGATCGCCGACGGCGAGTTCGTCGTCCTCGTGGGCCCGTCGGGGTGCGGCAAGACCACCGCCCTGCGGATGGTCGCCGGTCTCGAGGACGTGACCGAGGGCACGGTGCGGATCGGCGACCGCGTCGTCAACCGCGTCCCGCCGAAGGACCGCGACATCGCGATGATCTTCCAAAACTACGCGCTGTACCCGCACAAATCGGCCTACGAGAACATGGCTTTCGCGCTCAAGATGCGGAAGGTTCCGAAGACCACGATCCGGGAGCGCGTCGAACGCGCCGCGCGTGCGTTGGGTCTGGCCGAGGTGCTCAAGAAACGCCCCCGCACCCTCTCGGGCGGCCAGCGCCAGCGTGTGGCGATGGGGCGGGCGATCGTCCGCGAGCCACAGGCATTTCTGATGGACGAGCCGCTCTCCAACCTCGACGCGAAGCTGCGGGTCGAGATGCGCGCGGAGATCGCGCGTCTGCAGCGCGACCTCGGCGTGACGACGATCTACGTGACGCACGATCAGACGGAGGCGATGACGCTCGGCGACCGCGTCGCGGTGATGCGCGACGGTGTGCTTCAGCAGGTCGACGTGCCGCAGCGTCTCTACGAGACCCCGGTCAACCTGTTCGTCGCCGAGTTCATCGGCTCGCCGGCGATGAATCTCGTCGGGGCCGACCTGCGGCGCTCGAATGGTCAGCTCGTCGCGGAGTTCGGCGACAACCGGCTATTGGTCGACGACGCGGCGCGACCGGCGCTCGCCCGGTTCGAAGGCAAGCGGGTGATCCTCGGAGTCCGGCCGGAGGACATCGAGGACGCCGCGCTCGAAGGGGATGCGGCGAATGAGCGGCGGCTGTCGGCCGTGGTCGACATCCGGGAGGACATGGGGTCGGAGGTTTACGTCCACTTCGGCGTGGGCGGCCCTCCGGTCCGCGGCGAAGACGTCAAGGCCGCGGTCGGCGCGGAGGCGGTGGAGGCGACCGCAGAACAGGCGAAGAAGAGGGGCAGCCTCTTTGTCGCGAGGCTGGGGCGTGATACCCGCGCCCGAGAGGGGGAGCGGCTGGAGCTGGTGGTGAACACGGGGCAGCTGCGCTTCTTCGACCCCGAGACGGGCCGAGGGATCTACGCCGACGAACGGAGCGTGTGATCTAGATCACAAGGCAGCGCTGAGGCGCCGCTAGCGAATCCGGAGGGTGACGCCGGCGGGCTGGAAGCCGCGCGCGGTGGCCACGAACGCGAGCTTGCCGCGGCGCCTCGGGCGCAGCTTGAGCGCGATCGAGCCCTTGCGGTTCGTGTAGACCGTGCGGGCGCGGATCCCCGCCCCGACGATGCGGACGCGAGCGCGGTAGATGCCCTTGCCGGTCATCGTCATTACCCGGACGAACGTCAGCGTCGTGCGCCCGCGGCGCGGCTTCGGCATGACGCTCACCTTCATGTGTGGAAGCAGGCTGATCGTCTGCGGTCCCGTCCAGTCGCCCTGGTTTCCGCCCGCGTCGACCGCGGCGACGCGCCAGTACAGCGACCCGCCCTTCAGGTAGCTGATGTCGTTCAGCACCGGGGCGTAGGTCGTGTTGTCGGTCTGCACGTCTTCGACGGTGTAGGCGAAGTCGGCCCTGGAGGCGACCTGCAGGTGGTAGTACTTGACGCCGAGCCGCGGCTGCCAGGAAAGGAGCACGTGATCGGGGCCACCGTCGCTGTGGGGGCCTGCCGGCTCGGGAATCGTGCGTGAGAAGCCCTGCATCGCCGAGTAGGGACCCGGCGTCGAGCCGTAGCCCTGCTTGGGGAAGTTCGCCCGCACGCGCCAGTGGAAGAGGCCGGTGCCCAGCATCTTGGTCGGCGTCAGGACCGGCATCCGCAAGTCGGTGAGGTCGGTATGTGTTCCGTCGGGAAGGTCAACGGCCACGTCGTAGGACACCGCGCCGTCGACCGGCGACCACGTCCATGAAGGAAGGAACTCGCCCACGGTCGGGTTACTCGCGCTCGGGGCCGGCGTCGCCAGCTTCTTCTGGAAGGTCCCCGTCGCCGACCAGGTCAGCCCGACCTGGTTCTCGTCGTCGGCGCGGACGCGCCAGTAGAGGACCGTGTCCGCCGGGTACGTCGAGTTGCTCGAGTACGAGGTGGCGTTCGTGACGACGTCGTCGATCGGGTTGCCGAACGTCGAGTCCTGGGCGACCTGGAAGCGGTAGCGGCGGGCGCCTTCCACCGAGCTCCAGCGGAACGTCGGTTGGTCGAAGAACGCGAACCCGCTCGTCGGCGATTGCAATGTGGGCGGGTTCGACTGCTTCTGGAAGTTCCGCGCAGCTGCCTGGAGCGGGTTTCCGACCGCGTTCGTGCCGCTGAAGTCGTTCGCCGGCAGGATCGCCCAGTAATACAGCGTGGTCTCGTCCGGGTAGGTGCGGGGCGAGAGGCTGCCGCGGGTCGCATAGGCGGGGACCTGCGTGAAGCCGTAGTCGACGAGGTTCGAGAAGTTCGGATCCTTGGCGACGAGTACCCAATAGCTCTGCTTGCCGGACAGCGGCTTCCAGGTGAGGTACGGCACTCGTGTCGTCAGTGAACCGTGCGCCGGGTAGACGTAATCGCCTGAGCCAAGATAGTTCGGCGTGCACGACGGTGAGCACGCGCCGCCGGCGGGATAACCGGTCCACTCGAACGACCAGGTCAGACCGCCGCCCAGGTAGGTGTAGTCGCCGTAGACCTCGTCGAGGTTCGGGAGCCGATCGCTGCGCGCCCGAACGCGGGCGCAATACTGGCCGACCGCGAGCGAGCTGAAGTCGTTCGCCACCTGCATCGGATCCGAGTACGGCTTGGTGAAGGTCATGTTGTAGCCGAGCGGCGTCCAGGCGTTGACGGCGGTGTTCACGCGCCAGTGGTGCGACGGCGCCGCCCAATCGCAGAAGGCGCCGTTCCACGGGGTCACGTCGACCTCGTAGCTCGAGGCGCCCGGCACCCAGTCCCACGTCAGCATCGGTACTTCCGTCTGGTAGCCGGCCGTGCCGCTGTCGATGTCGGTCCCCGGATCGTTCAGGTTGTCGCGCAGGTGCAGGTTCTGGATGCTCGTCCCGACCACCGGGGGCACCTTGTCGAACGTCTTGACGAACGAGGGGCCGTAGTTCCAGACGCCGGTGGTTCCGTCGGCGTCGATCGCCCGCACGCGCCAGTAAAAGGTGTTGTCCTTGAACAGGACGGTCGGCGAGAGCGAGGTCGCGATCGTGGTCGCGTCGCAACAGACCTTCGAGCCGGGCGTGAAGTCGACCGAGGAGTTGACCTCTACCTCGTAGCGGGCCGCGCCCGCGATCGGGTTCCAGGAGAACTTGGGGTCGTACACCTCGGGCGCCGAGTTGAGGTCGACGACCACCGGCTCGGTGGTGGACGGCCACGTCCAGTTGAAGGAGGCCACCGGCGAGGGCGCGCCGACGTTTCCCTCGGCGTCGACGGGCGCCACGTTCCAGTAGTACGTGCCGGGCGAGAGATTCGCGCCGCGCGTGAAGCTTGTCGCCTGCGTCTTCGGTGCGCCGGACTCATATGGCTCGTGCACGACGAGCGACGCGAGCGAGGGATCGCTGGCCACGCTCACGACGTATCTCGCGGCGCCGAGGACCGGCGACCAGGCGAGACGAAGCGGATTCGTCGGGAAGACGAGCGAGCCGCCGCTGGCGGGGCTCTGGAGCACCGCCGACGCCGTCCATGCCTTCCGGAACGAGCGCGTCGGCGACCAACCGGACACGTCTCCCTCGGCCGTTACCGAGCGGACGTGCCAGTAGTACGTCCCGTTCGGGATCGTCTTCTTCAGGGTCGCGCGCGTGTTCCGGGTGAAGAACCGCGACTCGCTCGGTGCGAGAACGGCCGCGTTGAAGCCCGAGTCGGACGCGATCTGGAACTCATAGCGCTCGGCGCCCGAGACCTTGCCCCACGCGAAGGCGGGGAGGAGGTCGACCACCGCGCCGCCTGCGGGCGCGGCCGGAGTCGGCGCGGAGAGCGCATGGGCGGCGGGAGCGAGAACCCCGGCGAGTGCGACAGCGGTGACGAAAGCTCTGAGTCGTGCAGCCATGATTGGAAATGAGCACGGGCCGCACCGAGCTCTCCGGGATCCTTTCCGTAGCGGGCTTGCGCGCTCAGCATCGGCGCGTTATAGGCGCCTCGTGTCCCTCATCTGAGGGAAATAGCATTTGCGATGTGGGATCCCTTACAGAGCAGACCACGGTGCCGGGTCTACTCCGTGCAATGGGCGTGACGCTGACGGAAACGCTGGAGGCGTCGGCCGTCGCGATTTCCCGCGTCGTGGGCGAGCTGCTCGTCGCCGTCACCGAGCACACGAGCACCGGGGAACGGCTCCAACAGCTCGGCCACGGCTACCTGCTGAGCGACTTTCCGCTGACGCAGGAAGTGATCGAGAAGCAGGAGCAGCGGCGCGTCTCGCTCGCCGACGAAGACCCCGATCCCGCCGAGGCGCGACTCTTGCGCGAGCTCGGGTTCGATTCCTTGCTGATGATGCCGCTCTGCGCCTTCGGCGGGGTGTGGGGCCTCGTCGAGGTGTACGGGCGGAACAAGACCTTCGCCGACTCGGACGCGAAGACCGCGGACGAGATCGTCCGTTCCGGCGGCAAACGACTCGAGGAGCTGGAGTCCGCATGAAACGGTTGAACCTGCAGACCGCGACGACCGAGTACGACCCCGACGACCCGGAGGGCTACAGGGCGGGGATGAACCGCTTCGGCCCGTCGATCGGGGCGACGACGATGGGCGCCTCGATCTACGAGCTGCCCGAGGGGCAGAGCATCTGCCCGTATCACTACGAGTACGGCAACGAGGAGTGGCTGATCGTGCTCGAGGGCCGCCCGACCCTGCGGCATCCAGGCGGCGAGGAGGAGCTCGAGCCCGGCGATGTCGTCTGCTTCCCGGTCGGGCCGGAAGGCGCGCACAAGGTGATGAACCGGACCGGCGAGACGGTCCGAGTCCTGATGATCTCCACGAAGTTCGAGCCCTCGGTCGCCGTCTATCCCGACAGCGACAAGATCGGAGTCTGGCCGGGCGACGACCGCGACAAGGTGATGCTGCGACGCGAGGACGGCGGTGTCGAGTACTACGACCGCGAGTTGTAAGCAGTAGGCAAGCAGTGGGTGGTGATCGATCTCGTCGAGAGCTACAAGCAGCAGGTCGGGGTCGACCTCGGGCCGCTCCTGGCGTACAACTCGAGCCCCGCAGACGCGCTCAAGAACCTGGAGTCGGCCGGGGACGTCGATCGGGTCGGCAAGGAACGTCTGCTCGACTCCAGCGAGTCGACGCACTACCACGGCACCGTCGATCTGCGCAAGGTCGCGGAGGACGCGCCGGCCGATCAGCGCGAAGGGCTCGAGCGTGCCGTCGACGCGCTGATCGCCCAGGGGGCGCCGTCCAAGATCCCGGTAGACGTCTGGATCGGAGACGACGACCTCGTCCGGCGGCTGGAGATGGACGTCTCGGTGGGCTCGACGAAGATGGCGATGCGGATCGAGCTCTTCGACTTCGGCGTCTCGGTGAACGCGACGCCGCCTCCGTCAGAGCTCGTGGCGACGCAGGAGGAGCTGCAGGCCACAGGGGGCTAGGAGGGCAGCGAAAACTCCGAGTCCGTCTAACTCAGGATCCTGTTCTCACGAGTCGGGCGCGAGAGGCAAGCGCGACTGCCTGAGCGCGAGTGTGGACGCCGAGCTTGGCCAAGATGTGCTCGATGTGCTTCGCCACCGTCTTCGGGCTAATGAAGAGTGCGTTGGCGATCTCTCTCTGTTGCCGACCCTCTACGAGCAGGGAAAGCACCTGCAGCTCCCGGGGCGTCAGCTTGGAAGCGATTGCCGGGGCCACCGGACGCGATCGCGTGATCAGTCTTCGCAGGCGAGCGAGCAGCTCGTCGTGTGCGAACGGTTTCACGATGTAGTCGTCGGCACCGACCAGCAGCCCGGCCACCTGATCGGACGGGTCGATCCTGTCCCCCGAGAGGAAGACGATCGGCAGCGTCTCGCCGAACGTGTCCCTGAGCTCTCGGCAGACTTCGTAGCCCGACGTGCCCGGGAGCCGAACGTCCAGAATGACGCATACGAGCCGCTCCCGCGCCGCAGCCTCGAGCGCCTCTTCGCCGGTTTGCGCCTCGAGCGTCAGGTAGCCGACGCGGCGAAGGAGGCTGGATATGAGCGTGCGGCTGCGCGCATCGCCGTCAGCAACGAGGATCGGACCTCCGTCTTCGCTGGCCACCGCAGTGTTCCTCACTTGTCCGCACGCTAGGGAGTCTCCCGTTTTCTAACGCAAACAGCCGAATTCTTCAATGGTCACGACCGTACGGCCGTCGGCCGTCATCTAGCGCAGAGCTTCCTCGGCGATCGCCGGAGGCCAAGATCAGGCATTTGCCACCTGTTCAAAACCTCCCGAGATTTGGAACTCTTTCCACAGGCACAGCCTCTCGAGAGGCGGCATAGTCGAGCCTCGGTCGCCAGTAGGAGGGCGAATGCGGCGTTTCATCTCTTGTGACTCCAACGGCATCCACAGCAGCTCCACCCCGCCCGTGTCGGTAGCGACCGGAGTGGAGTCTGCCTGGACTGGCTCGGCCCTGCCCGCCACTGCGGAGGCGCCTAGCCTCGACACATGGAAGGAGGTGCACGAAGGAAGTCCCTAACGAATCACCTTACTCGATGCATCTCAATGCGGTAGTTCCTCGCACATGCGGGCGAACACAAATAGAGGGAGAGTGAAAATGAGGCGATTGATCATTGTCTTGGCTGCTGTGGCCATCGCAGCCGCTATGACAGTCGGAGCGGGTGCGGTAAGCGCCCACTTCAAGCACGGGAGCCCGACATTCAGGGACAACGGGCTCACGCTGAAGATGACCGCTGCCCTCGCCGGGCTCGGCAACTACGATACGCAGCTCTCGTTGACTGCGACGGGAGACCCGACCGGGAGATGCACGAACCCGGGTGGGGAGAGCAAGGTGCCCGGGCAGAACCCCGCCCCGGTCACGACCACGGGCTCCGTATCCGTTCCGGCGAGCGACCTCAAGAACGGTAACGTGACCCTCAACGTGGAGACGTCGCCCCCGACGTCCCCGATTCCGGGCGCGCCGGACTGCCCGAATTCGAGCTGGAGCGAGACGATCACGAACGTGGCGTTCACGAGCGCCAGCTTCGCGATCACGCAGGATGTGGCTGGCGACGGCTTCGCAAACGACTCTCCGTCGCTTCAGGGCACTTGCACCTTCAGCCCGAAGACCTCGGACGGCGCGGTGCCGAGCGGCAGCGTTACCTGCTAGCGGTCACGCGTAAGAAGACTCAGAAGAGCGGAGGGGCACCCAAGCGGTGCCCCTCCGCCTTCGGGAGGTCGACGCGAGCGCTTCTCTTCGCCTAGAGCGAGTCCGCCCTCAACTCGAGCTCTGGGTGCCTCGTCACCGAGTCCGTGTGGCTCACGCGCTGGCTCGGGCTCTTGTTCTTGCCGTTGTTCCCGGTGCTAGCGCCGCATTCGCCGTTGAAGTTGGTGTTGACCGGCTCACCGGAAGCCCTTAGCGCATCGCGGACGCTCCCCGGGTTGGCGCCCGGGTGCGTGGCGATGTAGAGGGCGGCCGCTCCGGCGGCATGGGGACTGGCCATGCTCGTCCCTGAGTGGCTCTCGTACCCGCCGCCGAGCCACGTCGAGTAGATCGTGACCCCGGGAGCCGCGATCAGGTGACCTAGGTCCGCGGCGGACGTTGCGTAGTTGGAGAACGAGGCGAAGTCGTCGTCCGCTCCCCAGCCCGGCCACGCGCCGGCGCCGCACGCCTGTCCGTCCGAGTCGGCGAGGGCCGAGACGGCGATGATCTCGTCGTACGTGGCGGGAACGAAGCCGCTCAGGTCGGTGGAGCTGTTGCCAGCGGCGACCACGAACGTCACGCCGTCGGCCACGGCCTGGCAGATCGACCTGTGCAGCGCGTCGCCGTTCGTGTTTCCGCAGTTGCCGTCGTCGGAGCCGTATCCGCCTAGGCTCATGTTGGCTACCGTGATGGGGCCGCCCTTAGCCGGGGACTTCGAGTCAACGAAGTCGACCCCGCAGATCACCTCGGACCAGGTGCCGGATCCGTTCCTGTTGAGGACTTTGACGGCCCAGAGCTTCGCCTGGGGAGCGACGCCAACGACACCGATGCCGTTGTCGAGCGCGGCGATGATGCCGGCGACGTGCGTGCCGTGGCCGTGGTCATCGCTGTAGTTACGCTTCCCGCCGCCGGAGCAGTTCGTGCCGCCCACGATGTTCGGCGCGAGGTCGGGGTGTCTAAGGTCGATGCCGGTGTCGATCACCGCGACGTTGACACCTGTCCCCTTGTTCGGCTTGCTCATCGCCTTGATCCGCCCGACGCCCGTGCCCGTCGTCTGGTCGGCTGCGCTGACCTTACGGTCCGGGGTGACGAAGCGGACCGCGGGGTTGGCACGCACTGCGGCGAGGCGGCCGGCGGGGATCGTCGCCGCATAGCCCCTCAAGGCGGAGCGGTAAACGTGAGTGATCCGGGCGCCGTAGGCCCGTGCGTGTCGTGCCGCCACAGCGCCCGGGCGTCGGACGCTGTTCTTGAGCACGACGATGTAGTGGTTTGGCACGCGGCTCGCGGCAGGTGGTTTGCCCGGTGGCCTGCGGCCGGTCGGGTTCGGACTCGCGCTCGTCGCCGCGAGCAAGAAGAGGGCGATGACGATGGGCGTAAGCGCGAGAAATCGCGAGTTTCGGTACGAGGACATTCAACTACCCCCCTTTGTCGGACCCGGTCGCCGGCTGTCTCGCTCCGGGCAAGAGGCGTGTGTCGGAATGCCTCCGGGGCGAGGTTGCCTCGCCTCGAGGGCAAATTCTGAAAGAGCACCCTCGGACGCGTCCGACTGCGGTGACAGGGTCGTTTGGGACGGCCGCTCAGTTTGGAGCAGCGGCCGGACGGCACCGGCTGGCGGAACCGATTGGCCTCGAACGACGGCCGTACTTGCTGGGTTTGGGCGTCTGATGCGGCCTTGCTGCACGCTCTGCCTCCTTGCGCCGCGCGGCCGCAGCGCAGCCCGCTTCTAGGGCTGCACGCTCGGAGATCGACTCTCGCCGCTATATCGACGCCGCGGACGGCGCCTTGAGCCCAGGACACCCGTTCAGGGGAGCGGCAGGCCGCGCCGCGCGCGCACCACGGTTGCCGCGCTTTCGCGCACGGCGATCGGTCCAGCGCGAAATCGAGGATGTCCTCCTGGAGAAGCAGGCCGGCGGCGGCTCCGGGCGAACTGTGGTCGCCTCAGGAGCTCGTCAGAGCGCGGGAACGTAGCAGATCGAGAGGCCGAATCAAGACAAACGGATCGCTAAGAGCCGCTCTTAGCGCGGGAAACCTTTCGATATGTCGTCGGGCAGATTTCGAGAAGCCGAACGCTTCTGCCAGTACGCCTATTTGACTCCCGTGGGATCCGGACTCAGCCTCTAGAAACCCAGTCAGCAAGTTCCTAAACTGGTGTCGCACGGCGCACAATCCATCCTGGGGAGGAAAGGCGATTCCATGCGGCTTAGCGCCCGTGCAGGCTCGAGCCTCCATGTGCCTGCCGACGAAGATGCACAAAGCGGCTGCCCGCCCGTGGGCGGGCGTCGTCGTAAGGTGGAGCAAATAGAGGAGGGGACGTCGGGGCGGGCGTACTCCGGCTGGCGCAAAAGCCACAAGCTCCGTGCTCTCGGGACGCTGTTTGCGCTCGTCCTTGCGGGACTCTTGGGCATCGCCTCAGCCGGAGCGCTGGCGGAGGACTCGCTTCCAGGTACGACAACGGCCGGCACGGAAACCGCCATAACCGAACCCGTTCCGGACCCGGCACCCCCGACGCGCGTTCCTACGCCCGACCCGGCGCCGGCTTCTCCGCGAAAGCCGGTTGAAGCTACCGCCTTGCCGCGGGTTCGAACGTCGGAGGGGGCTCAACCGCTCCCGGCCGCGGCTCGAGCACCGAAGCAGGCTCAACCAGGCCCGGCCGTACGGACCACCCCGCAGGCCGCTGGGCGGCCGGCCGTGCACCTCCGCCGGTCCCTGGACAAGCCGACGCTTCCCGCTCGTCACAAACGGGTGAGCCAGCGGCGCGCTGTGGGAGTCGTCCGCCCATCCATCCCGCCCACCACGTTCGGCTCGGCCGACTCCTGGTTACCGCCTCTCTTCCTGCTGTTCGTCGCGCTCGGGCTGTCGATCACCATGCTCGCGGCGACGCCGCGCTGGGCGCTCGAGAGGACATGGATTCTCAGGCCGCTTGTCGCGCAGCGGCCTCATGTGGCCATGACTGGTGTGACCATCGTCGTCTTCACCGGCATGGCATATCTGTTAGGGCACTGGAGCCCGTAGCGGAGGCGCAATGTCCCGTAGATCCGCCCTTCTCCTCATACTCGTCGCGCTCGGCGGCCTCTCCGTCGCCTCGGCATCGGGCGATCCGAGCTCGAACACCTTCACCGCCGCGATCGCGCCGACATCCGTGACGTCGTCCTCCCTGGTCGCCTATGCGTTTCAGCTGACGAACCGCCCTTCGAGCGACAGCGCTCGCCAAGCCAAGATCGCCATCCCCTTTGGCTTCGACGTCGAGAGCCTTTCCATCAAAGCGACGACGAGCGCCGCCGGTTCCTGCTCGTCCTCAACGTGGATCGCCGACGGAGCTCTTCTCGCCGACGGCAAGATCAATTTGAAGTGGCCGGGCGAGAGCTCGAGCGAGCTGTGCTCGGGCGGCGTACTGATGGTCACGTTCCGCGCGACGTCGCCCACGGCCGAGGGACCGTACGCTTGGACGCCCGAACTGTTCCGGGATTCGGCCGCCTTCACGCTGAAGGGGGCCCTGCCCACGGTAACCGTGGACGCCACGCCGCCCGATACGACCATCGTCTCCGGCCCGCCGAACCCAAGCAGCAGCCCGTCGGCGAGCTTCGAGTTCTCAAGCAGCGAGACCGGATCGACCTTCCAGTGCAGCCTCGACGGGGCTGTCTTCGCCAACTGCTCGAGCCCCACCTCCTATAGTGGGCTCGCCGAAGGGCCGCACACATTCCAGGTGAGGGCGACGGACCCTGCCGACAACACCGATCCGAGCCCGGCGGCGTACAGCTGGACGGTCGCAATCACCGTTCCCGACCGCACACCTCCCGGGAACGTCACCGGGCTGGTCGTCAGCGGGGGCGACGATGTCGTGACGCTCTCTTGGACCTTGCCGATCGACCTCGACCTGGCCCATGTCTTGATCCTCCGCTCGGAGGCCGGCGCGGCCGCAGTTCCGATCTACCTCGGTAAGCAGAGACGCTACGCCGACCTGACGGTGAAGAACGGTGTCAGGTACTTCTACACGCTCGTTAGCTACGACCTTGCCGGCAACGCCTCCGGCGGGGTGACCGTGGCGGCACTCCCGAGAGTGCTGCTGCTTGCCCCGAGGCACGGGGCGCGCGTGACCTCTCCGCCGCTGCTCGTCTGGAAGCCGGTTCCCGTCGCGACCTACTACAACGTTCAACTCTTTAAGCTCGGCGCCAAGAAGGTCCTGAGCGCCTGGCCACGCCGTGCCCGGCTGAAGCTGCGCTTGCGATGGGTCTACCAGGGGCGCCGCTATCGTCTCAAGCCTGGGGTCTACCGCTGGTACGTTTGGCCCGGCTTCGGTGCCCGCTCCGAAAACCGCTACGGCGAACTGCTCGGCCAGAGCACGTTCGTGGTCGCGGCCCCAAGGGCTTGAGCTCCCGCGGGCTCGTCCGCCGCGGCCCTTCTACGTGCCTACGACGCTCGCGGTTTGCGCACTGCCAAGCTCAGTGGAGCGTACCGGGATCGAACCGGTGACCTCCGGCTTGCAAAGCCGGCGCTCTCCCAGCTGAGCTAACGCCCCGGAGGCCCCAGTCTAGCCTCAGCGTCTGCCGAAGTTGACCACCCACACCTCGACGTCGATACCGCCTAACAGACGCGCGGCCTTGACGAACGCGACTCCCATGTCGCGCCAGCTGCGGTCGAAGAGATTCGCCCGGTGGCCCGGGGATGCGAGCCACTGCGCAATCGAGCTCCGAGCCGAGCCGAGATAGTCCTCGCCGTAGGCGATGTTCTCGCCGACCTGGCCCGCGACGGTCAGATAGCCGCTTCGGACGTAGACGAGCATGAACCCTTGCCCACAGGGCGTGTGCGAGAAGTCGTTGCAGCTGCGGATCGCAGCTGCACGCGCCAGCGCCGCCGAGTCGAGCGCCGCCGAGGCTCGCAACGACGCGAGACCTCGCCTCCTCCGCGCGTAGTTGACGAGACAGCGCATCGCGCGGCGCTGAAGGATCGCCGCCGCATTGACGTTCGCCTGACCGCTGCAGACGCTTCGCGGCGCGAGATAGCCCGCCGCCGTCGAGACACCCGCCGGGACCGCAGGAGTGGATGTGCCCACCACCGAGGATGCTGCAGCGGCGGCAGTGCACAGGGTGCACAAGCCGAGCATTGCTTCCTCCTCTGTGAGATGTCGTCTCCCGACAGAGGAGATGCCCAGCGGGTGCTCCGCTCACGCTTCGCTCGCGAACTTTTACTTTTTGGCTTGAAAAGGGGAAAAGCCGGCGGCGCTACCGCCGCCGGCTCAGGGGGAGAGGAGGATTAGGTCAAGCTGCTCGCGCGAGCCGCTCCTCATGGCGGGCGCGCGCGATGATCTGGTCGCGGTCGCCGAAGCGAACGCGGGCGCGGAGCGTGCGATGCTCGTCCCAGAGCCTCTCCAGGCGCTCGTCGAGCTCCTTCAGCTCCACGGAAAGCGCGGGATCCGAGCCCTCGCCGAGGGCGCGCCAAACGTCGGCGCGCCGTTCGGTGGCGGCATCGATCTCCCGCCGAATCTCGGAAAGTGTTTGCATGTTTTTGACAACGCCGGGCCTGCGCGGGCTATTCCTAGTACCCGACCTAGTACCCGAGCTCGCGAATCCTTGCTTCGTCGATCCCGAAATAGTGTGCGAGCTCGTGCAGCACCGTGATCCGAATCTCCCGTTCCAGGCGCTCCGGATCGTGGCCGAACGCCACTTCGAGCGGGCGCCGGTAGATCGTCACCTTCGCTGGCAGGTTGGGTGCCTTCTGAAACAGACCCAGGATGTTCGGCTCGTCGACGTTTACGTCCTCGACGACGACGGCGACGTTCTCCAGCCGGCCTGCGATGTCGTCCGGAAGCGAGTCGAGCGCCCGCCGGACGTGCTCGTCGAACTCCACCTACCAGGTCGGCTGTAACGGCCGGCGAACGGCCACGGCGTACACCGTGACGATCCCGAACACGAAGCCGCCGATGTGGGCGAAGAAGGCGACGCCGCCGCCGGCCTGTGGCTCGATCAGCGAGAACCCTCCCTCCCAGAGCTGGAAGATGAACCAGATTCCGAGAAAGAGCAGCGCCGGGAGCTCCTGCAGGAAGAAGAAGAAGCCGAGGAAGATCGCGGTCAGAACGCTCGCTCTCGGCAAGAGCAGGAGGTAAGCGCCGAGGACGCCCGCGATCGCGCCGCTCGCGCCGACGTTGGGGATGCTGGCGGCCTGGGCGTCGCCGAACTGAAGGGTGACGAATGTCTGCGAGGCCGTGGCCGCGAGGCCGGCGGCGAGGTACCAGAGCAGGAAGCGGACGCGTCCCAGCGCATCCTCGACGTTGTTACCGAAGATCCAGAGGAAGAGCATGTTGCCGATGATGTGGATCCAGCCCCCGTGCATGAACATCGACGTGAAGGCGCCGTCCCACCAGGAGACGTGGTGCACCGCGGAAGCCGGCTCGGTACAGGGGCCCTCGATCGCGCACGGGTAGTAGCCGTATCTGAGGACGTCATGGTCGACCGACGTTCCCGTGACTTCCCAGAGCCACACGAGCGCGTTGGCGACGATCAACCCGACGGTGACGATCGGAAGCGAACGAGTCGGGACGTTGTCTCGGAGCGGGAGCACGCGGCGCCGGCTAGCGGATCACGAGCGCCATCAGGGCCTTCTGGGCGTGCAGGCGGTTCTCGGCCTGGTCCCAGACCGCTGATTGCGGGCCGTAGAGCACGTCCTCGGTTATTTCCTCGCCGTAATGGGCCGGCAAACAATGAAGGACGATCGCGTTCTCGCCGGCCAGACGGAGGAGGCTCTCGTCGATGCCGAACCCCGCCAGGTCGCGCAGGCGCCGTTCGCGCTCCTCCTCCTGACCCATGCTCGTCCAGACGTCCGTGTAGAGAACGTCTGCACCGTCGGCAGCCTCGCGCGGGTCGTGCGTGAGCTGGGGAGCGCCGCCGGCTTCCCGCGCGGCAGCCACGGCCTCCGTGCTCGGTTCGTATCCCTCCGGGGTCGCGGCGACGAAGTGCGCGCCGAGCTTGGCGCAGGCGACCATCAGCGAGGCGCAGACGTTGTTGCCGTCCCCGAGGTAGGCCACGCGCACCTCCTCGAGCCGACCGAAGCGCTCGCGGATCGTCATCACGTCCGCCAGCGCCTGGCACGGGTGCGTGCTGTCGGTGAGGCCGTTGATCACCGGAATCGACGCGTGCCGAGCGAGCTCCTCCACGTCGTCCTGCGCGAAGGTGCGGATCATGACCGCGTCGAGATAGCGGGAGAGCACGGTGGCGGTGTCCCGGATCGTCTCGCCTCGCCCGAGCTGGAGATCGCCCGCCGCCAGGTAGAGGCCGATCCCGCCGAGCTGGGCGATCCCGACCTCGAACGAGACGCGCGTGCGCGTTGACGGCTTCTGGAAGATCATCCCAAGCGTTCGCCCGGGCAGGAGTTGGTGCTCCTCCCGCCGCTTCAGGCGTTCCTTGAGCTCGTCCGCGAGGTCGAGCGCGGCGAGTAGCTCGCCCCGCTCCCAGGCAGCTACGCGGGTGAAATGACGGCCCTTGAGGTCTCCGGAGACGGCCAGCATTTGGCTTGGATATGCTAATCAGGAACGACTTGACAACGTAACGCTCAGGTTTTATACTCATGCATACCTAAGATAGAAAGGAGGGATCAGATGGCCACACTCGTGCGCTTCGAACCGTTCCGTGAGCTTGCGTCGCTCCAGAACGAGATGGGCCGGTTGATGAACTCCGTCTGGGGCGTCGGCAACGGCGAGACGACCAGGACGTGGGTGCCGGCCGTCGACGTCTGGGAGACCGACACGGAGTTGGTCTACGCGTTCGATCTGCCCGGGATCCCGGAGGACAAAATCTCGGTCGAGTTCGAGGACGGCGGCCTGACCGTCTCGGCGGAGCGCGAGCGGACGACCGAGACCGAAGAGGATCGGTTCTACCGCTTCGAGCGCCGGTTCGGCTCGTTCTCGCGGACGCTCAGCGTTCCTCAGGGCGTGACCGAGGACATGATCAAGGCCGATTACAAGGACGGCGTCCTCGAGATTCATGTCCAGAAGCCTGAGCAGCCCAAGCCGCGTCGGATTCAGATCGGCCAGGGCGACCAGGCCACGATCGAGGGGTCGGCGAAGAAGAAGTCGTAACCTTGGATCTCGCCGACGCTTCGAGAGGCGGCCCGCGTGGCCGCCTCTTTCGTCTCTCCTGGGAGGGCTTAGTACCGGAGCTCTGCGGCGAGACCGGCCTGCTCGAGTAACTCCCGCAGGCGCGTGAGACCCGTGAACATGCGGCTCTTGACGGTCCCGAGCGGTTGTCGCAGCTGTTCGGCCAGCTCGGACTGGGTGTAGCCGCCGTAGTACGCGAGCTCGAGTGCCTGCCGCTGGTCGGGCGGGAGCTGGCGCAGCGCCTCCTGGACGACGCGCCGCCGGAAGACGTGCTCGGTCTTGTCGTCGACGAGCGGCTCGTCGACGTCGTCGAGCGGCTCGCCGCGCCGCCGCTCTTCGCGGCGCACGAGGTCCACGGCGCGCCGGTGGACAAGCGTGAGTACCCAGGTCGACGCCTTCGCCCGCTCGGCGAGGAAACGGTCGGCCGACCGCCAGACGGCGAGAAACGCCTCCTGGACGGCGTCCTGGGCGAGCGCCTCGTCGCGGAGGATGCGCAGCGCGAGCCGGTAGGCGATGCCGCCGAAGCGGTCGTACAGCTCGGCCAGTGCCGTCTCGTCCGAGCTCGCCACCAGCGAGAGAACGGCCTCGTCCGTCATGTGGGCGAGATCGCTCACGCCTGCTCCGAGAGCACGATCGGCGTGCCAGTCGGCTGTCTCGCTCCGCCGCGGTTCTCGATCGTGACGGCCACGCGCGAGCCGTGCGGCAGGGGCCGCGTGAGGAGAAGGCGGACTCGGCCGCCTTGGAAGAGGCCGGCCGGGCGGGCGGCGGTTCCGCGGACGACCCACGCTTCATAGGTTTTTCCGGGTGGCGCCGGCGCGAGGACAGCGGAGAGGACGGCGTCGCCGTCCTCGGTGACGACGACTCTTCCCTTCGCGCCGGTCAGGGCGAGGTACGTCGTCTGCTCGCCATTGCCCGAAGGCCAGACGGCAACGAGGACAGCGGCGGCGGCGGCAGCGGCGGCGGCCGCGCCGACCGGGATCGCCCAGCGCTTACGCCTCCGGAGCGGAACCACGTTCGCCCGCTCCGCACGCGCCTGCTTGAGGATGCGCTCGCGGAGTTCGGCGGGCGGCGACGGCCCGTCGGCCGCGTACGCCAGCGCCGACGCGGCCTCGCGAAGACTCACGAGCTCTCGCTGGCAGCGCTCGCAAAGCGCGAGGTGCTGCTCGAAATCCTGTCCGTCTGCTTCGTCCAGGGCGTCCAGCGCGTACGGCGCGACCAGCGAGTGCGGATCCGGCATCACAAGAAGTATGGGGCGAGACTGAGGGCGCCGAGGGCGTACCAGACGCCGAAGGCAAGGCTGCCGACGCCGAGCACGGGGGCGAGGCGGTTGAACGACATCCGCAGAGGACGGCTCGCCAGCGTCGCGCCGACGCCTGCCGAGAGCAGCGTCATCGAGAGCCCCGTAAAGGCCGCGAACAATCCGAGCGCGACGACTGCCAGGAGGTGGTCGTGGACCGCGGCGAGCAGGAGGACTCCCACCCCCGCGCTGCCGCCCATGCCGTGGACGAGACCGATCCCGAAGGCCTGAGCAGGGGAGCGGGCGTGCGCGGGCGGATGCGCGTGAACGGCGAAGGCGCCGTTCCGCCAGCGGACGAGGAGCCACGCGGCGAGGCCGATGATGACGAGGCCGACCGCGGTTTCCGCTCCCTGCTGGACGGCTTCCGGCAAGTACGCCTTGAAGAGCACGATTGGAAGGCCGAACGCGAACAGGGTCGTCGCGTGCCCGAGCCCCCACGCGAAGCCGAGCCGGCGCGCGGCGGCGCTCGTTCGCTCGCGGCCGGTGGCGACGAGCGTCGTCAGCGCCGCGAGGTGGTCAGGGTCGGTCGCGTGACGGAGCCCCAGCAGAATCGCCACCACGACGATCAAGCCGACGGTCGTGCGGTCCGAGAAGTGCACGACCCAGTCGTCGACGCCGAACATGGTCTCAGGTCACCTCCGGGAGGGCACGTAGAGTCATGGCGACACCCGCGGCGAGGATCACGAGGGCGCTGGCGGCCGGCAGGAGTTGAACCAGGCGCCCGTCGAAGCGGAGGCGCGAGAAGGCCCGCTTCGCGAGCACGGCCGCGAGCCCGATCGCGCTGATCGTCGCGGCCAGACCGAGACTGAACGCGCCGATCAGCAGCAGCCCGAAGGCCACGCGGTGCAGCGAGATCGCGGCGAGCAGGACGACGAGCGCCGAGGGGCAGGGGAGCAGGCCGCCCGAGATCCCCACCGCGACGAGCGAGCGGCGGTCGAGGTCGTGATGGTGGTGATGGTCGTGGTGGTGTGGCCGCGCCCGCTTCCAGAAAACGGAGGCCCCGACCGCGACGACGAGCGCCCCCGCGACGAGATTCAGCCACGGGTAGAGCTCGTCCGGGACGATGAACTGCGACAGCGCCAGCGTGACCAGACCGAGCGCGAAGACGCCGATCGTGTGCGTGACCGTGACGATGCCGCCGAGAAGCAGCGCGTGGCGGGGCGTGCCGCGCTGTCCGACGAGGTACGCGGTGACGATCGCCTTGCCGTGTCCCGGCGAAAGCGCGTGTGCTGCGCCCCAGAACAGCGCGGCGCCGAGCGAGGCGAGGATCACGAGCAGGCTGAGCTCGCCGCGTCCGATCAACGCCGCGAAGCCCGAGTCGCCTCCGCCGTGGTTGGAGGCGGCCGGTGAGTGTCCGGCAACCGGCGGCGGGTCCTGGGTAGGCGTCAGGCTGGCGTCGGTCGAGGTGACCTCGAGCGGGCTCGACAGTAGATCCTTGGGATAGGCGCGCAGCTCGTGGCTGCGGCTGGGCGTGTCGGAGCCGACGACGATCTCCTTCCAGCCGATGCGGCCGGCGTAGTTCGTGTCGCGGTAGGCGATTTGCGCCCGTCCGTCGATGCGCGGGCCGCGGAGCACGAGCTCGAAGCGGGTGGTCCGCAGCCCTCCCGCGCCGCGTGGGTGGGCAAGCGCAGACTGGACCGGTACGAGGCGCACCGCCCTCCCGTCGATCTTCAGGTGCGCGCCGCTCGCGATCCGCCGCGCGTAGGCGTTCGCGTCGATCTTCCCGGCCTGGAAGGTCGGGATCTCGGCGAGGTCGAGGACGTACTTGACGTAGACCTGATGGCCGGCGACCTGGACGCGGCTGAACCGGTTGATCGTGAAGTTGCCGAGCGGATGCGCGAGCGCCGCCGCCGGGGCGGCGAGCGCCGCGACCAGACCGAGCAGGAGGATGAGCTTTCTCATCGGGGCGACCAGAGGGTCGAGAAGTGCGGATTGAGGTCGAGCGCCCGTCGGAGCCAGCGGGCCGCCTCGTCCCGACGGCCGCGGCAGCGCTCGATCCGGGACCGGTGGAAGAACTTGAGCGCATCCTTCGTCCCGAGCCGCAGCGCGCGCTCGGAGTAGGCGAGCGCCTCGCCGCAGCGCCCGTTTCGCGCGAGCGCCCAGGCGAGCACGTCGTCGCCGTCGATCGACGGGCGCAGCCGGCGTGCCGCGCGGGCGAGTTCGAGGCTCTCGTGCAGGCGGATCCCGTGGTCGACGTGGAAGAGCGCGCTCTCGAGGTCGGTGCGGACGCCGTTCGCGGCGAGCAGGCGCTCGACCACGCCGATCAGCGCGTACTGCCGCCGCGCGGCAGCAGGTTGTCCGGCCCGGAGGTAGAGGTCGCCGAGCGTGGCGGCGAACTGCGGCAGCGGAACGGTCTCGACGGCCCGGCGCTCGAGCAGGATCGCGCGCTTGATCTCCCCGCGCGCCCACGCCACCTGCGCGAGGGCGTCGAGCGCGTGGACGTAGCCGGGAAACGCGGCGAGCGCTGCGCGGTACTCACGTGCCGCGACGTCCAGCCGTCCCGTCGACCAGTAGAGCTTGCCGAGCTGCACGTGCGTCCAGGCGGTCGGCTCCGACCTGCCGGTGGCGGCCTCGACGGCGAGCCGCATTGCCCGGATCGCGCCGGGAACGTCTCCGACGAGCTCGCGGCCGTACGACACGCGTGCGTATACGGACAGGTTCGGCTTGGTCGCGGCCATGCGGTCGAAGGTCGCGAAGGCCTCGTGATAGCGCCCGAGCTCGAGCAGGGCGTCACCTCTGACCGCGTCGCTGCGTGCGCGCCGGCCGAGAGCGAGTGCCCGGCGAAACTGGTGGCGGGCGAGCGCAAGCGAGCCGAGCCCACCGATCGCCACCGCGTTTCCGGGCTCGAGACCGAGCGCACGCCTGAGCGCAGCCGCCGACCTCGTGTAGTACGAGGCGTCACCCGTCTCGCGGGCCTTCTGCTGGAAGTCGAGGCCGAGATGGATGAGCTCGTCTGCCGTCGACGGCGGGCGGACAGTCCCGGCCGCGCCCGCCTCACCGGACTCACGGAAGGCGCCGCCGAGGAACAGGACGGTGGCGGCGAGCGCCGCCACCGTCCCTGCGATGAAGATCCGCCGTCGCGTCACGGGTTGACGTGATGGCGGTTGCGACCGTCCCAAGGCGAAGCGAGGAACGGGAATACCGCGGGCAGTACTTTGTCGTTCACCGAGACGCCGTCACCGGCGCCCGCGAATGCTGCGCCTCCGACGACTGCGATCGCCGTGTCGGTGACATCGTCCGCGGGTTTGCGGCCGTTCGGCCAACTCGCGCCCGGCGCCGCGCCGACGTCCAACCGAAGCAGCTCCGACAGCCCTTGGTCGCCGGGGCCGTACTTGAGCAGGGCGTTGACGAGGTCGTCTCGCGGAGTGGCCGGGATCGGAGCACCGCCGAACACGAGCGAGAGCGCGAGCGCGAAGCGCGGGTTCCGGTAGTAGTCGATGAACTCGCCTTCGTCCTCCGGCTCGGTCGCATTCCAGCGATCCTTGTCCTTCGTCCCGATGATCAGCTCGTTGACGAGCGGGTTCGCGAGCCGTTGCACCTGCACGAAGCGGCCGAAGCTCCGACCGCGGCCGCGCACGGTGACGAGCGGGCGCGAAGTGCTCGCGTAGGCGCCGAGCTTGGGTTGCGTCGTGGCGCCCGGATTCTGCCCGTCGGAAGTCAACAGGCGAGCCGGCACCTCGAGCGCGATCGTGTGCACGTTGAAGCCCGAGAGCATGTCGACGCCGGGACTCCGCAGGTTCAGCGTGTCGAATGCGGCTCCCAGGTCGATGGCGAAGGGATCGTCACGCTGCCCGGCGAAGACGCGGATTCCGCTGCCGAGGTCGTAGATCCCCTGCGCGGCGAGCGCGTCGTAGTTAGGCATCGTGCGCGGACCGACGTTCGACGGCACCGCGATCTTGTCCACGACCGTGCCGAGAGGCATGCGATGACCGTTCTTGATCATCGTGACCGTGTAGTGCTGCCGGACGCCGATTCCCGGTGAATCGAGCGAGGTGATCGGCGGGATCACCGAGCCGCTCGTCGGCGGGACGTTGCCCACGTAGGCGAGCGGCAGCCCGAGGCTGTCGACCGGGCCGCGGATCTCGTTCGTGAAGCGGACCTCGAATTCGAGGTCGTCGACGCCGTCCTTGTTGTTGTCGACATGGAAGGCGTACTTGACGCTCGGGTCGAAGTTGAAGTAGTTCGGGCCCGAGCTGGGTTCTTCGCCCGGGATCACGTCCATGATCAGCTCGACCTTGTCTGCCTTGCCCGGCTCGTAGCTTCTGAAGAAGAAGAAGTCGGTGATGTCGGCCGTGGGGTCGAGCGAGATCAGCGGCGCCTCGCGGTGGCTCGCGGCCTTGCCCGCCTGGGGCTCCGGGCCGGCGAGCACCACGGCCGCGACGAGCGTCGCGGCGAGTGCCGCCAAGAGTGCAACTGAGAGCTTGCGCATAGGTTGCGGCTCCTCCCTCTCGTAGGAATGGGGTCGCCGCGTATTCGCCCGGGAGGGCCAAACGGTTCGGTCCAAAGATGGGGTCTGACCCCGGGCCATGGCCTGGCCGGCCAAGCGTTCGCCGGAAAGACACGGCCGCCGCGGCTACTGTCGGGGTCAGGGCACCGGCCTTGTCGTCTTGCGGCACTAGCAAGGGTCGATGCACCTGCAAAATAGGCAATTCAGAACCCTCGACTTCGGGTTGAGGAAGGCGTGTTTCTCGGGCTCGTTCGGACAGGTCCAGGGGTCAGACCCCGGGACTTGGCCGTTTAGGGCGTGATGCGCGTGCCGTGCGGGAGCGAGTCGGCGGAGGCGATCAGCGCCTCCTTGCCGGTCGCGCGCGCGAAGTCGATAACGGCCTCGACTTTCGGCCGCATCGATCCCTGAGCGAGTTCCGGCAGGAGCGCTTCAGCGTCCCCAACGCTCAGCTCCGCCACCGCTTCCTCCTCGTCGGTTCCGAAGTTGCGATAGAGGGCCGCAACGTCGGTGAGGATCACCAGCCGATCCGCCGCAAGCTCCGTCGCCAGAAGTGCCGAGGCGCGATCCTTGTCGATCACGGCATCGACGCCCGTGAGCCGCCCGTCGCGCTCCGCCACCGGGATTCCACCGCCGCCGCAGGCGACGGCGATCGAGCCGGCGTCGAGCAGCGCGCGCACAGCCTCCAGCTCCACGACCTCGCGCGGGGCGGGCGACGGCACGACGCGCCGCCAGCCGCGGCCCGCGTCGTGGACGATGGACCAGCCGCGCCCGCGTTCGAGCGACTTCGCCTGCTCCTCGCCGTAGAACGGCCCCACCGGCTTGGTCGGCTCCTGGAACGCCGGATCGTCCTCGGCCACGACCACATGCGTGAGCAGACAGACCACCGGCCGCGCCGCGAGCGGCGACAGCTCGGACTCGATCAGCGCCCCGATCTCGGCCTGCGTCTGCGCGACCGCGATGTAGAGCGGAAGCGCCGGCACCTCATCGGCTGCGCGCTCGTGGCGCAGCAGCTCATTCCCGACCTGGGGGCCGTTGCCGTGCGTCACAACCAACCGGCCGTCGTCCAGCAGAGGACCCAGCGCCTCGCACGTGCGCCGCAGGTTCGCACGCTGCTCGGCGATAGTCCCGCGCTCTCCCGGCCGCGTCAGCGCGTTGCCGCCGAGCGCGATGACGGTCGTCACGTCGTATTTCTGGGGCGTCGCTGGCAAAGGAGGGCCGGCGGCGCGCAGGACCGTAACCAGGGCGGATGCCGGTGCAAGCGCCGCCGGCGCAGCATCCTGCCGCGAGCGACGTCAGACGGCGGCGAAGCCGGGCTTTGCCCGGCGAAAGCCGGCGTCGTCCAGAAGCGCGACGTCACACGACTGCTTGCTTGGCCTCGATCAGGCCGCGCTCGGCGAGCACGTCGGCGAGCGTCGGCTCGCCGAGCTCCTGAAGCTTGTAGCGGACGCGCAACGCGGGCTTGTCGAAGTCGATCAGCCGCCGTAGGTCGATCGGCGTCCCGATCAGGACGACGTCGGCGTCGGAGCGCGCGATCGTCTCGCGCAGGTCCTCCATCTGACCGCGGCCGTAGCCCATCGCCGGCAAGAGCTCGCCCACGTGCGGATATGCCTCGAACGTCGCCGCGATCGAGCCGACGGCGAACGGGCGTGGATCGACGAGCTCGGCGGCGCCGTGCTGCTTGGCCGCCAGGACCGCGGCGCCGAACGTCATCTCGCCGTGGGTCAAGGTCGGGCCGTCCTCGATCGCGAGCACCCGCTTCCCCGTGATCCGGACGCCGTTCTCTTCGATCTCGAAGGGAGACGCGGCCAGCACGATCTTCGCGGCTGGGTTGTTCGCCCGAATCGAGTTCACCACGGCATCGACACCGTCCTGCGGCGCCGAGTCCACCTTGTTGACCACGCAGACGTTCGCCATGCGCAGGTTCGTCTCGCCCGGGTGGTAGCGCAGCTCGTGGCCCGGCCGGTGGGGATCGACGACCGTGATGTGCAGGTTCGGCTTGATGAACGGCGTGTCGTTGTTGCCGCCGTCCCACACGATCACGTCCGCCTCCTGCTCGGCGAGGTCGAGGATCGCGGCGTAGTCGATCCCTGCAAAGACGAGGTTGCCCTCGACGAGGTGCGGCTCGTATTCCTCGCGCTCCTCGATCGTGGCGTCGGCGGCGTCCAGGTCCTCGTAGCGCTCGAAGCGCTGGACGGCCTGCTTCGTCAGGTCGCCGTAGGGCATCGGATGCCGCAGGACCGCGACGCGTTTGCCGTCCTCGCGGAGCAGCGCCGCCACACGCCGCGTCGTCTGGCTTTTGCCCGCCCCGGTGCGGACTGCGCAAACGGCCACCACCGGTTTCGACGAGGTCAGCATCGTCTCGCTCGGCGAGAGCAGCGTGTAGGTCGCCCCGGCGGCCAAAGCCCGCGAGCCGATGTGCATGACGTGCTGGTGGGTGACGTCCGAATACGAGAAGACGACCTGGTCGACATCACGCTCGCGAATGAGCTCCTCGAGGCTCTCCTCCGGCACGATCGGGATCCCATTCGGATAGAGCGATCCAGCCAGTTCGGCGGGATACACGCGCCCCTCGATGTTTGGGATCTGCGTCGCCGTGAACGCGACGACCTCGAACTCGTCTCGGCCTCGATAGACGACGTTGAAGTTGTGGAAATCGCGGCCGGCGGCGCCGGCGATCACGACCCGCGTTCGCGTCATGAATAGAGGATATGCACGTACACAGGACGGCGGCCGTCCTGCGCGACCACGCCGCTACGCCTTGAGGGTCTCGCCCACGCGATCGGCCACGGCTGCCATCTCCACGTCCGCGCCGGTGACCTCGTGCAGAAGCTCGTCCGCGGTCGGCCGCTGACCCTCCGACCAGAGCTCCCGCAACAGCGACCCGGCTTCCCGCTTCGAGAACCACGCGTTCCCGAACTTCTCGCGCAGATGAGCGCGGAGCTGGGCCTCGAACGCCCACGAGCGCAGGTACTCGGTCACGTAGAAACCCGCGTCGATGTCCGTGAGGTAGTCGGTGTCGCTCGGCTCGATCTTCAGCGCGTCCGCGAGCAGCTCCACGTAGCGCGGCCTCAGCGGCTCGATCTCGTCGGTCTCGTGAAACTCGAGCTCGTACAGGAGCTTGGCGCAGTATCGGCGCACGAAATAGAGCAAGCCCGTCGCGCCTTCCTGGGCAAACTCCTCTGGCCGCGGCACGTCGAGCCGCCGCGTCAGCCAGGTGGGCTCGTCGGTCAGATGCTGGAGCAGCATCGCCCACCCTTCGGTGACCGCGTTGTCGCCCAGCCGGCGCTGCTCCATCGGCAGTTCCTTGGAGGTGTGCGCGAAGTGCTCGGTATGGCCAGCCTCGTGGAAGAGGGCGCGCCAGTCGTCCGCGCCGCCGATCGGCTGGATCACCAGGACGACGCGGTCGGGAACCTCGATCGGAGCGCAGAAGGCGCGCGGGGTCTTCGACGGACGCTGCTCCAGATCGAGCTCGACATTCTTCTGCGCACGCAGGTCGATGCCGAGATCGCCCAGTGTCGCTTCGAGGGCCGGCAGCATCTTGTCGGCCGGAAAGAACTTGTCCCAGCTCTCGGCCCGGAAGACCCGCGGGACGTCCCAGCGCTTCGCCTCGTCGAGACCGACCCCGACGCGGTCGCGGAAGAGCGTGTCGGCGACGTCCTCGTAGAGCCTCTCGGTCGAGTCGAGAAAGTCGCGGCATTGCCGGGCGAGCGCCTCGAGCTCGAAGCCGAAGCGGCGGTAGAGCTCCGCGTACGTGGGCGCACCGAGCTCCTTGATCGCGCGCTGCGTGACCTGCACGGCGTCCAGGTAGACGGGGTTCAGGTGCTCGTTGGTCAGGCGTGTCCGCTCGGCGTCGAGACGCTGCCGCTTGTCGCGGTCGGGTTCGTTCGCGATCGTCGGCCGGAGCATCCGGTAGCCGACCTTCTCTCCGTCCACCTCCGTCTCCAGCTCCGTCTCCAGCGCGGCGATCTTCTCGCTGTGCTCGCGGGTGAGATCGCCGAGATGACCCTCGCACGAGAAGCGCCAGAGCGAACGGACGCCCCGGTCGCCGTTGACTGCGGCCCCGAGCTGCTGCGCGCGCTCGAGCCGCGTCAGGTCGGCGTGGCGGTGGTAGATCGGCTCCAGGTCCAGGCGCTCCTTGAGACCGGCGAAATGGAGGTAGTACTCCTCGTCGAGCTCAGCGATGAAGCGGTCCGCCTGCTCGCGGTAGGCGTCGAGGTCCTGCGGTGTAGGTGGGGCCGCTGCCACGGGCCCTTAGGATATCGGGGTGCGTGAGATCCGCCTGAAGACCGAGCGCCGCACGCAGCTGATCGAGATCACCGACCAGGTGCAGGACGCCCTCGGCGACCCCGACGGCGCCGCAGCCGCACTCGTCTACGTTCCGCACACGACCGCCGGCGTGACGATCAACGAGGACGCCGACCCCGCCCTGCGCGAGGACATCGAGCAGGCGATGGAGAAGATCGTGGACGACAAGGGCGGCTGGCAACACTCTGACGCCGACGGTCCCAATGCGCCGTCACACATCCGCGCGTCGCTGATCAGCCCGCAGGTGCTCGTTCCGGTCGACAGCGGCAGGCTCGCGCTCGGGACCTGGCAGGGGATCTTCTTCTGCGAGTTCGACGGGCCGCGCGAGCGCAAGGTGTTCGTCACCCCGCTCGCGTAGTTTTTATGCCGATGGCGCGCGGGCGTCACGGTGCGTTCGGCGAGGACGCGTTCGGCCGCTGGGCGGAGCGGGCGGCGCGCTTCTTCGGCACGCCGCAGTACATCATCGGCCAGACGGTCATGGTGATCGCGTGGATCGCGGCGAACGCCGTCGCTGCGAGCCTCGCCTGGGATCCGTATCCGTTCATCCTGCTCAACCTCGCGTTCTCGACGCAGGCCGCGTACGCCGCGCCGCTGATCCTCCTCGCGCAGACGCGGCAGGCCGAGCGTGACCGGATCCGCTCCGACAAGGAAGAGCGCCACCGGGAGGCGATGAGCCGCTCCGCCGTGCGGCGCGAGGAGGCGCTCGAGCGGCTCTCCGTCGAGCTGCGCACGCTGCTCGAGCAGAACACCGATCTGACCAGGCAGATCCACGACCGGGTTCTGAAGCGGGAATAACTAGGCTGCGGCCGTGGCCGCGCCCGTCGTCAGGGACGAGGAGCTCGAGCTCCGGATCGATTCGCTCGCCTACGGCGGCAACGGCGTCGCGCGCCTGAACGGTTTCGTCGTCTTCGTGCGGCGAGGCCTGCCCGGCGACACGGTCCGCGCCCGCGTGACCAAGGTGAAGCGAAGCCACGCCGAGGCGCTGGCGGTCGAGGTCGTCGAGCCCGGACCGAATCGCGTCGATGCGCCCTGCGCGCACTACCCGGCCTGCGGGGGCTGCCGTTTCCAGGATCTCGACTACGACGTCCAGGCGCGCGCCAAGGCGGACCAGGTTCGCGATGCGCTCGTGCGGATCGGCGGGATCGCAGAGCCGCCGCTCGAGCCGATCGTGCCCGCCGAGTCGCAGTTCCACTACCGCAACAAGCTGGAGTACTCATTTACCGAAACGCCGTCCGGCCCGGCGCTCGGGTTCCACAAGGCCGGGCGCTGGGACGAGGTGCTCGAGATCGAGAAGTGCTGGCTGACCACCGAGCTCGGGAATGCGATTCGCAACGCCGTCCGGGACTGGGCCCGAGAGGAGCGTCTTCCCGCCTACGACCAGGAACACCAAACGGGCTATCTCCGCCACCTCGTCGTGCGGGAGGGCCGCAACACCGGCCAGACGCTCGTCCAGCTCGTGACTGCGGCCGGCGAGCGGTTCGAGCGCGAGCATTTCGTGGACGTTCTCCGGCGTTTCCCGGAGGTGCGCTCGATCCACTGGGCCGTGAACGAGACGCCCGCCGAGGTGACGAATCTGCCCGCGACGCTGCTCTGGGGAGACGAGGCGATCGAGGAGGAGCTCGCCGGGCTTCGGTTTCGCGTGCGGCCGAACGCCTTCCTACAGACGAACACGGCCATGGCGGAGCGCGTGTACGCGCTGGTCCGCGAAGCCGCCGGCCTGACGGGCAGCGAGACCGTCTACGACCTCTATTGCGGGATCGGCGCCATCGGGCTCACGCTCGCGGCCGAGGCGCTGACGGTCTGGGGCGTCGAGGTCTCAGAGGAATCGGTCGCCTGCGCGATCGAGAACGCGGAGCTGAACGGGATCGCGAACGCCGCCTTTTTCGCAGGGGAGGCCGCGGACGCGCTGGCCGAGCTGCCGGAGCGCGCCGGCGATCCCGACGTCGTCGTCGTCGACCCGCCCCGCTCGGGTCTCTCGAGCAAGGCGGTGCGGCGGATCGCCCGGCTCGAGGCTCCGCGCATCGTCTACGTCTCGTGCAACCCGACCACACTCGCCGGCAACGTCAAGGAACTCGTGCGGGAGTGGGGCTACCGCCTCGAGCGGGTGACCCCGGTGGACATGTTCCCGCACACGCCGCACATCGAGGCGGTCGCGCTCTTGGCCCGCAGCTAGCTAGAGGGGGTAGCTGGAATTCGGCGCTTGCCTGGCTTGGTTTGTGTTGCATCACCTATCTGCCTCACTCCTCAAAACTGGGCAATTCCCCTTGAGTAGGGATGAGTTGAGAGAAGTGATGCAACACAAAGTCCGTTACGAGCGCTTCGGCCTGAGCTTCCGCCAGAGCAGATCTGCGTTCGGTAGGAGGAAGCCGAGCGCGAGCAGCGGAAGCGCCGGCAGTCCGCTCTTGTCCCACGCGATCGCCCAGACGAAGGTGAGCGCGAACGAGACGACGAGGGCCAACCACGTCAACCGCACGCGGAGCCCGAAGCGTGCACTGGCCGCGAGGAAGAGCCCGAAGAAGAGCAGATCCGGAAGCCCGAGTTGGGCGCTGTTGTTCTCGCCCGGAACGGGGAACGCGAACGACAGCGTCGTGAAGACGTGCTCGTGGTTCTCTACGATGTCGCTCGTCGGTCCGCGCCACACCGAGTAGGCGTCCACCCACGGAACGATCGCCGCGACGATTACCACCCACGAGAGCGTCTCGAAGTAGTTCAGGAACCAGAACGCGACTGCGGTCATTGCCGCGAGCTTCGCGAAATCCCCGAGCGTGTCGAGCTCGGCCGCCCGGAAGAGGAACGCGAGCACGGCAAGGGCGATCGCCACCAAGGCCAGTTGCAGGGGCTGCGAGCGCCACGCCGGCAGCGCGACGTACACGAGCCCGAACACCGCCGGCATCACGAGCAGGCCCAGCACGGCCACATCGCCCCATTCCGACACGTCGGGAAACGACGCGTGCAGCCCGTAGTAGACGCCGAGCAGGACGGCGAGGACCCCGAACGCGAGCGCGCGAGGGCCTAGTAGGGCGGCAATTCGGCCCACCAGGGGCCGAGGGCCTTGAACGCGTTCCAAAACTTCGTCTTTGCCGGTTGCTCGTCGAGCGATGCGTCGATGTCGGGAACGTACAGCGCCTCGATCGTCGGGGTGAACCGCTGGAGCTCGCCGAGCTTCGCCTCCACCGGCGCGGCCAACGGGAACTCGAGCTCGTTCAGGAACCGGAGCGGCTGCTCGCCCATGGCGACGACCAGCTTCGGCTGGACGATGTGGAGCTCGCGGGTCAGCCACCGGCGCGCCTCCTGTTCGTCCTCGCCCGCGAACTTGAGGCAGTTGGTGCCGTAGACCGCCATCGCGTCCACCCGCAGCCGGTCGAGCGACTTCTTGATCGCCTCGCCCGAGCGGCCGAAGAATGCGACGCCTTCCTGGATCTCGGCCAGTTGCGGCTCGTACTTCAGAAGCACGATGTCCGCGAGCGGATGGCCGGAGCCGTGCACCGGAACCGCGCTCTCCGCCGCCTGCGCGATCTCATGGCCGAGCTCGTTGATCTCGACGATCGCCTTTTGCAGGTATTTCTCGTAGATCTCGTCGGTGGGCACTGAGGGGGCGGAAGACACGGGGCGGAAAGCCTCAGTTCTCTCCTACCGGACTCTTTCCTTGGCCTGCGCCGCCCATTTGAGCGACTGCAGGTAGAGCAGCGACTTCGGCCGCCGCAGCACCTGGGCCGAGTGGAGGCTGACGAGGAACTCCTCCGGGTCGTTGAACTCGCGCATCCGCAGCGCGCCGGTGCCGACGCCCTGGAGGACGTGCGCGTCGGAGCCCGCGCCCATCACCAGGTTGTACTTGCGCGCGAAGCGAAGCGCCTCGTCGTTGTAGGCGTCGAAGAGAAGGCGCGCGTTGTAGACCTCGAAGATGTCGATCTCGGCCAGGTGACGGCGGAGCGTTCCGGCCTCGGGGATCGCGTGCATGCGATCGAAAGGGTGGGGGAGGTAGATGAGCCCGCCCTGCTCGCGGATCGCGCTCAGCGTGTCATCGAAGGACATGCGAGCCGGAATCTCGTCGGTCAGGAAGAGGCCGATCACCTCGCCCTGCGCGTCGGTCTTGATCTCCTCGCCGGGGATCACCGTCAGTCCGACGTCGAGCTCGAGCGCCTCCTGGGCACCGCCGAACACGTTGTGGTCGGTGATCGCGACCGCCCCGAGCCCCTCCGCTTCGGCGTGGGCGAGCAGGTCGCCTACGTCGACTCCGCAATCGTGCGACCACGAGGTGTGCATGTGCAGGTCGGCGAGGATCCAGTCGCGGCCCTCGAGCGGGTCGCCTCCTCTCGGCCGTAGGCGCCGGCGTCCCGCGAGCTCGGAGTACAGACCGTTGAGCTGCCCAGCGAGAGCGGCGAAGCTCTGGGTCTCGGCGTCGGCGCGCGCCTCGGCCCCCAGCTGCGCTCGCAGCTCCTCGTTCTCGGCCAGACGCGCGATGGCCGCAGCCGCGAGCTCGGGCTGCTCGTCCACCTTCGGCGGTGACGCGATTGCGCAGCCGGCCGCTGCGGCCTCGAGCCGCACGCGCTCCATCCCCGCGAGCGCGGGCACGAAGATGGAGGCCTCGTTCAGCAGCTCGGCGCGCGCGCGGCCGTCACGCGCGGTGCGAACCGCCCCGCGGCGGCGGAGAGCGCGCGGAACCGTGGGCGTCGTCGTCAGCCGCTTCGTTCGCAGGAGGACGAGCTCCCAATCGGGAAGCTCGCGCAGGGCACGGAACACGGCTCTGGTGAGCGCGCGCTCGTTCGGGGTCCACTCGAAGACAACCACACGCCGCTTCTCCGCCGGACGGAATAGGTCGATGTCGACGCCGGGCGTCGCCACGCGGTACTCGCCCGGCAGCCGTTCGCGGGCGGCGGCGGCGGTCTCCTCCGAGGTGGCGAGCAGCGCGTCGAGGCGGGCGAGCAGGCGCTCGCGCTGGCCTTTGCCCGGCGGATAGCCGAGCCGTTCCGGCGAGAGAAACGTCGCCACCGTGAGCGCGTAGGCCTCGCGCAGCGCGAGGTAGGAGAGGCTCGGCAGCCCCGGCTCGAACCCGTGCACGATGTCGAACCTGCCGCGCGCGAGGGCGAGCGAGAGGTTCGCCCGGACCCCGACCGGGACGCCGACGCGGCTCCGGCGTGATACCGGCACGGCCGGCCCTACGGCGATCACGTCCTGCTCCCCGCCGCCGTCGAGCAACGCTTCGCGCCCAGCCCGCAGATCGGCGGCCCTCGTCGACGGCGCCAGCACCGTGACCTGGTGGCCGATTCGGCGCAGCTCCTCGGCGAGGCCCGCCACGTGCTCGTTCACGTCGTGCGGCTGCGACCAGGCGAAGGGGGTGACGAGGCAGATTCGGAGCCCCACTGCGGACACTGTAGACCGCCAGGAATCTTCCGGCTGTGGACGAAACCCGGCCTCATGGACGTCGAGCTCGATCTCGGCCGCGTCTTCTGGATCGCCTACATCGCCGTCGCCGCAGTCTTCACGCTGATCGGTGTGCTCGACGTCGCCACCGGCCGGTTCGGCGAGGCCGAGTTCCAGATCCTGATCACGGCGCTGCTTGCCCTGCTTGCGGCAGGCGGGCTCTATTCCGGTCTCGCGGTGATCGGCCGCGGCGGAGCATGGCTCGGGGGCGTCGCTGTCGCGGCCGCTCCGCTCGAGTTTGCGGTCGTGACCCACGCGATCTGGGCCGACCACCGCTCGGACACCTCCGACAAGTGGGCGGCCACGCTCTTCGTCGCGCTCCTCGCCGGCCTGATCGTGTGCACATTGCGCCTGCTGATCGATTTGCGCCTACCGGCCGTCCAGGTCTCCTTCTTTGCCTCGAGCCTGTGCCTCGCGGTCACGGCCACGATTCTGATCAAGGTGATCTGGGGCGACCACGACGAACCCATGACCGACGCGAAGGCCGGCACGACCTTCCTCGTCCTGACCGTCTTCGGCTTCCTCTTCACGCCGGCGCTGCAGCGTCTGGTCGCATCGAAGGGATGAGGGAGGGGCGGCGCGAGGCCGCCCCCGCCGCTTACTTCTTGCCGCCCTTCGTCGGCCCGCTGATCACGATCACGCGACTGGGCGCGCCCTGGAGCGACAGGTAGAGACGCTTTCCGCCGTGTGCGAACCAGGGGCCGGTCGGCTCATTCCTGGTCGAAGCAAAATGGATCAGTGCCCCGCCATTCTTCGGCAGGATCCAGATGTCGTTGACTCCGCCGACCAGCGGATTGGACAGTGCTGAGCCGTTGTCCTCGAGGATGTAAAGGTCGCCGCTCGGCGTGAAGCGCAGATTGTCCGGGCGGCTCATCTGAGCGAAGTTGCCTTCGACGAGAACACGACCGCGAACCGTCTTCTTGTTGATGCCGCTGAGCAACCAGACCCTTCCGGCACGCGGTCCGCTGCCTGATTCGCTGAAGGCGACCGCGTTGCCGCTATGCGCCCGAGCGACTCCTTCCGCCTTCTCAAAGCTGTTCGTGTCGTTCGGCGGCCCGACCCTGGCGATCATGTCGGCCTCGGGATCGAGCGGGTTCAGCGGTCCGGCCCAATGACCGATATTGGTCGCGCGGTTGAACACGAGCCCGTAGAGCTTCCCGCTCGTCAGGTCACGTGCGTGGTTGGGGACGAACTTGTAGAGGTACTGGTAGTTCCCTCGGTCGTCCGTCAGCACCCACGCCTTTCCGACCCGGGCTTCCTGCTCGTGGCTGAAGCGGCCCATGCCGGTGGCGCGAGTCGCCTTCCCGGTGCGCGGATCGATCTCCCAGACCCATCCGGAGAGACGCTGCGGGTCGGCGAGGAACGGGAACTCCTCGTTCGTCAGGAAGGTCTTCCAGGGCGTCAGCGCGCCGGCGCACAGGTCGTGCAGGCCGGTCGTGATCACCTCGGCGAGCTCGACCGAGCTGCCGTCCTTGCCGAGCGTGATCCGCGAGACGGAGCCCCAGCCGTCGGAATCCCCGTCGCCGGGCGTCTGCTCGTCCACGTGACACTTGCCAGCGTCGCCCTGGAAGTCGCCGGAGCGAGGCTGGGTGAGCTCGTGGTTGGAGAGGAGCCACAAACGACCCTCCGGGCCGCGCACGAGAACGTTCGCGTCGAAGTCCTCGGGCATGACGCCGGTTCCGCCGCTCTCGGTGAGACGCACAGGCGTCACACAGCTCGTGGCGATCACCTTGTAGCTGTAGCCGGCAGGCAGGTCGATGATCCCGGCAGGGTCGGGTAGCGGAGGACCCTTCGGGCGTTTCTTCGCGACCGCGCCGGTCGCCACGAACGCTGCGATCAGCGCAAGGGCGACCGGCGCCGCAAACCGCTTCATGTGCATCGAATTCCCCCTCGACAGGTGTCCGGAGGTCTATACCCCGGAACGCGAAAAAGCTACGCTTTGCGCGAAACCGCTCCTTTTGCAGGCTCTTTCGTCTTGGTACGCGCGTTCTTCCGGATGAACTCCTCCACGAGGTCGCGGGCCGCGTCGTCGGGATACTGCTTCGGCGGCGACTTCATCAGGTAGGACGAGGGTCCGCCGAGGGAGCCCGAGATGCCGTTGTCGAGCGCGAGCTTGCAGAGCCGGATTCCGTCGATGACGACGCCGGCCGAGTTCGGCGAATCCCAGACCTCGATCTTCAGCTCCGCGTTCAGCGGCACGTCGCCGAAGGCCGTGCCCTCGAGCCGGATGTACGCCCACTTGCGGTCCTCGAGCCAGGGCACGTGGTCCGAGGGCCCGACGTGGATGTTCTTGTCCTGCATCTCGTAGGGCACCGTGGACTTGATCGAGTAGGTCTTGGAGATCTTCTTCGACTCCAGGCGCTCTCGCTCGAGCATGTTCAGGAAGTCGGCATTGCCGCCGAAGTTGAGCTGGAACGTGCGGTCGACCCGCACCCCGCGGTCGCGGAAGATGCTCATGAGGACGCGGTGGGTGATCGTGGCGCCGACCTGGGACTTGATGTCGTCGCCGATGATCGGCACGCCCGCCTGCTGGAAGCGGTTATCCCAGTACTTCTCGCGCGCGATGAAGACCGGCATGCAGTTGACCATCGCGCAGCCCGCGTTCAGGACCTGCTCCGTGTACCACTTCGTCGCCTCTTCCGACCCGACCGGCAGGAAGTTGACGACGACATCGGTGCCCGTCTCCTTGAGCATCCCGACCACGTCGTCTGTCTGGCCAGGCGCCTTCTCGACCACGTCCTGCAGATAGCGCCCGATCCCGTCGTGGGTCATTCCGCGCGAGACGGTGATGCCTGTCTTCGGGACGTCGGCAAACTTGATCGTGTTGTTCGGGTGGGCCCAGATCGCGTCCGCGAGGTCCTTGCCGACCTTGTCGGTCGTGACGTCGAACGCGGCGGTGAGCTCGATGTCGCGGATGTGATAGCCGCCGAGATCGACGTGCATGAGACCCGGGACGAAAGCGTCCGGATCGGCGTCCTTGTAGTACTCGACGCCCTGGAGCAGCGAGTTGGCGCAATTGCCGACGCCGATGATCGCGACGCGCACCCGCTCGTCTGAGCGTGCGCGTCCGTTCGAGGAACCGTTCTTGGAAGCCATCGTTTCCTTTCTAGGCTGGTCGAGCCGCTCGGAGAGGGTCTCGACGATCAGTTGCGTGATCGAGCGCTTGCGCTCGGACGCGCGCCGCGCGAGCTTCGTCTTCAGCTCGGCGGGCATGCGCAGCAGGACATCGCCTTTCCCGCTCGGGCGGCCGCTGCGCCGGCCGGAGCCCTCGAAGGGGACGGCGAACCGGGACGCGAGAATCCCGACGGCGACGTCGTTGAGGTTGCCGCCGCGCGCCTCGACCTCGCGTGCGAGGCGGCGCTTGAGATCCGCGGGCATGCGGACGAGAACGTCGCTGCGTCCCTGTGCCATGCTCTACTGATAGCACAAATGTGCTATCAGGCGCTGCGGAGCTGCTTGCGAACGAAGAGGATTCGCTGGCCGACCGTCAACCACGCGGTCGCGGTCAGGAGGGCGATCGTGCTCGGGAGGATCAGCTCGTGGATCGGGGCGAGGACGAGCCCCACCGTGATCACGACGACGCGCTCGGCGCGGCTGCCGAGGCCGACGTCGCCTTTCAGGCCGAGCGCCTCGGCGCGGGCGCGCGCGTAGCTGACGAGAAAGGAGCCGGCGACCGCGGCGAAGGCGAGCGCCACCGCCCACATCTGGCCGTGGCGCATGAAGACGAGCCCGATCGCCCCCAGCATGAAGCCCTCTCCCACCCGGTCGACGGTCGAGTCGAGGAAGGCGCCGAAGGGGCTGCCCGC
>JBIOYJ010000144.1:0-6718 GCA_044870105.1 Gaiellaceae bacterium
GCAGCACCAAGCTTGGGCGCGCTCACGATCGAGACAGCGACGTAGAACGCGCCGAGGATGCCGCCGATCCAGACCCACCACGGCGCGTCGCCCAGGCGGCCGGTCGAGGGCAGCGGCTTGAAGACGAGCAGCGCGAGGATCAGGAGCGCGATCGTGCCGACGACAAAGGAGACGAACGACGCGCGAATCGGGCTGTCCACGATCTCGGAAAGCCGCGCGTTGACGCCGGCCTGGAAGGGCAGCATCGCGCCGGCGGCCAGCGCGAGCAGGATGTACACGGCGGCCACGTCGCGCCCTTTTCGGGGCGTTATGCTCGTCCCCTCCAATGCTGAGCTTCGGCGTCACGGTCATGCCCGATCCGCCCTCCACGCGGCTGATCGAGCTGATGCAGCACGCGGAGCAGCAGGGGTTTGAGTACGGCTGGACGTACGACTCGCACATCCTCTGGCAGGAGTCCTACGCGCTGCTGCCACTCGTCGCCCGCGAGACCGAGAAGCTGAAGCTCGGCCATTGCGTGACCAACCCCGGCATCCGCGAGCCGACGATCACGGCGAGCTGGTACGCGACGATGCAGGACCTCTCGAACGGCCGGATGGTGATGGGGATCGGCCGGGGCGACTCCTCGCGCCGCGTCGTCGGGCTGAAGCCGGTCAAGGTGGCCGAATTCGAGGCCGCTCTTCGCATGATCAAAGCCCTGATGAACGGGCGGAAGGTCGAATGGAACGAGAAGGAGCTCGAGCTCAAGTGGGTGCGCGAGGAGCTGCCTCAGATCCCGCTGCATGTCGCCGGCTACGGGCCGCGGGCGCTCGGCGTCGCCGGGCGCGTGGGGGACGGCGTGATCATCCAGCTGGCCGACCCGCAGATCATCCGGTGGATCATGGAAACGGCGCGGAAGGCCGCCGAGGAGGAAGGCCGCGATCCCGACGCGCTCGAGTGCATCGTCTGCGCGCCCAGCCACATCTCGGACGACATCGCCGGCGCGCGCGAGCAGGTGCGCTGGTTCCCGGCGATGGTCTCGAACCACGTGATGGACCTGATCGAACGCTACGGGGCGGATTCCGACGAGATCCCAGCCGCGCTGACCGACTACGTGAAGACGCGGAAGTTTTACGACTACAAGGAGCACAGCCGCGTCGGCGCGAAGCACGGCGAGTTCGTCACGGACGAGATCTGCGACCGCTTCTGCGTCCTCGGCACGGCGGAGCAGACGGCGGAGAAGCTGCGCGAGCTCGAGTCGATCGGCGTCGACCAGTTCAACATCTACCTCATGACCGAGGGTCAGGAGGAGACGCTGGACGCCTACGGCAAGGAGATCATCCCGCAGTTCACCGGGGTGGCTGCTTAGGCTCCCAGGTCCCGATCGGGCTGCCGTCGAGAAAGAGCTTGAGACCGTGGGCGGCCGCCGTCGCGTCCTCCTGGTCGACGAACTCAGGCTCTCGGGCGGCCACCATGCGGTGCCACGCGAGCGCGCGGGCGATCGTGCCGGTTCGGTACGCCAGGTCGGCGGCGTCCGCGAGCCCTTCGCCGAACGGCTCGAGGTACGCATTGCGGAGGCGTTCGAGCTCCGGGCCACCGGGCTGGAGCTCGAGCTTCCAAGCGATCGCGCGAAGGACGACCGTGAGCGAGTGGAAGGGATGCGACACGCAGCTGTCGCCCCAGTCGAAGACGAGGTACCGGCCGTCCTGCGCGAACACCTGGCCGTCGTGGAGGTCGTCGTGCTGGATCGTCTCCGGAATGCCGTAGGCCGCGAGCTCCCGGCACATCGCCTCGATCTCCGGCAGGCGAATGCTCAGCCGCTCGTGCTCTTCCGCAGTCAGCCCGGCGGGCCTGGCAGCGAGCAGCGTCTGCAGATGACCGGGAAGAACCGTGAGCCGCTCGTCAGGCGTGCCGAGCGCGAGGAGCTCGTCCGCGTGAAGAGCAGCCGCGATCTGGAGGTGCGCGTACTCCGGCAGCAGCCGCTCCCAGTGGTGCAGGTCGGCCGCGGTCTCGATCAGCTCACGTAGCCGCGTGCCGCCGTCACGCATCAGTATCCACCCTCGGTCGACGTCGACGTCGACGAGTTCGGGAACACGTCCGGGCTGGAGCTCGGCCAGCTTGGCCGTCAGGCCGGCCTCGAATTGGTGGACCGGCGCGACCGCCTTGAAGAAGAGGTCGCCGTCGCGCGTCGGAACCCGGAGCACCGTCGACCACCAGCGGACGTGCGGTTGCTCGATCTCGTCGGCGACGTCCACGCGCTCCTGGATCCAGGCGGTCGCCTCCGCCAGCCAGTCTGGCTGCACCCAGGGCAGCCGCCGGTCGGGAACCTCGTTGCCTATGGTCGCCTGCTAGGCGGGAGTAGGCGCGGCCAGGTGGTCGAGCTCTGCGAGGACGCCATCGATCTCATCCTCATACATTTGCGAACGGTCGAGATCCCGTGCGTGGAGACAGGCGCGTCGCGCCCGTTCGATCTTCGTTCGGCAGTGCTGCTTGTTCCGGGCGCGCACCGCCTGCTCCTTGTACGCCTCGGCGAGATGGACGTAGGCCTCGCTGTCGGGCGCCAGGCCGACAGACTCCTCGAGGGCTGCGACTGCCTCGCGTAGATGATCTTCTCTGAGCAGGATCCGTCCCTCGAGCTCGCGCCCGCTCGCGCGGGCGGCCGGATCGGCATCGCCTTCGAGCTTGTCGAGAAGTCGCTCCGAGTGCCGCACGTGCTCGCGTGCTTCGTCGAGACGGACGTCACGCTCGATGAAAGAGAGCGCGAGCGTTCGGTGCGCCGAGGCGGCTAGCTCTCCAACCGGCCATTCATCCGAGATGACTGAGCCGACCGTCGGGCGTGGATCCTCTTCCGCCGCCCGTTCTGACGTGGCGATCGCCTTCGACAGAACATCCTCCGCTTCCTCGTAGCCCTTCATCCGCATGTACGCCTCTCCGAGGTACGTCTGGACGATCGGGGTTCCGTCGCGGGCCGCAAGCGCGTTCCGGAAGTGGGGAACGGCGCGCCCGTACTGATCCGCCGCCGTGTATGCGCGGCCGAGCCAGTAGTGGGCGTTCACGCGCTGCGGGAGGTCGGTCGGAGATTGGAGGGCGAGCGCGGCCTCGTAGTGCTCGATCGTCCGGCGGTATCCGCTCATTCGCGCCGCGCCGCTCGCCGCTTCTGCCAGGCGCCAATGACAGCTGCCGAGGTTGGAATGCAGCTTCGCGTCTCGCTTGGCGCTGTTTGGGCTCCATGCGAGCGCGTCCTCGTATGCCTCGACGGAGTTTTCGAGGTCCCCGATCGTGTCGTAGACGTTGCCGAGAACCTCGCGCTCCCACGAGCTCATCGGATCGACCGCGACCGCTGCGTGTGCCCACTGAAGGGCGTCCTGCTGCCTCTCCTCGAGCGCCATCAGGGCCAGCGCGACCATGCCGTGCATCCCGCTGCGTCGGATCTCCTCACGGTAGTCGTCGCCGAGCGCCCGGATCGCCAACTGGAAGTACGCGGCGCCGAGTTCGTGGTTTTCGGTCGCCCGCTGCTGGTGGCCGAGCTGCAAGGCGATCTGCGCGTACGCCCAGCGATCGCTCACGTCGGCCAGCTGCGTCTCGAGCTCGTCGATGCTGCCCGAGACGGCAGCCGCGTCCACCATGTTGCGGACGCGCTCAGCCTCATCCGAGTCGCCGATCGTCTCGAGCGCCTCTGCGAGAGCGTCCACGATCTCCTGCGTTAGTTCCGGCCCGGCATTGAGATCGAGCCGGTCCTTCGCCATGCGCACCGCGTGCCGCGCGAGCTGTTCCCACTCGAATGCTCGCTGTGCGTTCTCTTCGGCCGTGTCTGCGCTCAGCCGTGCGTCGGCTTTTGCGAGCCACGCCCAGCAAGGACAGGACGTGGGGTCGATCCTCAGGGCGGCTCGCAGCTCGTCGACGGCCCGCGCCGGCTCGCCGAACTCGTAGGCGATCTTGCCGAGCTCGAACCGCGCCAAGAACGAGTCGTCCAGGCGCGCGGCATGCCGCAGAAGCGAGCGGCACTGGCGAAACGCGCGCTTGCTCGCACGAGCTCCCTCCGCGTTCCATGAGGCGCTGCGGCCGCTGTAGGCCACTGCGATCCCGAGGTTGAGCAGGCAGTGGGCCGCGAGCGAACGGCTCGCGTCGGGATCGTCGGACCGAAGCTCGGCCCGCAAGAGCGCAAGCGTCGAGTACGCCACGGCGCGTCGACGGCTCGCGATCGCCCGCGTCAATGCCAAGTCCGTGCCGATCTCTTCGAGCTTCCGCTCGGCGAACCCCTTCGCGTCGTAGGCGATCGCCTTACGGGCAGAGTTGTCAGCACGCGCGATCACTCGGTCGCAGAGAGGCGGGATCGCCGCGTATCGGCCTCGTTGCTCCAACATGAGCGCGAGCGCGTAGTAGGGCTCCCAGCCGCTACCCCCACGCTGGATCTCGCGCCCGAATGACGTCTCCGCCGCCGACGCAAAGTTCTCCGCATCGGCGGGCCACTCCTGGTACGCGTCACGAAGCTCGCCGTAGACGACGCCGAGGTTGTATCGAGCGAGCGGCAACTCTTCGTCGTCGGCGAGCGCCTCGACGAAGAACCGCGCCGCGCGCCGCAACCGAAGCACGCGATCCTGCCTGCTTTCGTGCGCCAGCCGATAGAAGCGGAGACCGCTGAGAAAGCGGCGGCTTGCCTGCCAGCTGGTCGAGCCGCCGAGCGCGAGGTCGGCAAACATCCTGGCCGCGAGCTCTTCCACCATCCCTCGCACGGCGGCGGTCTGCACGATCGACGCCGCGCCCTCGGGCAGTGGCTCGATGACGCTCCACGAGGCCAGGCGCTGTCGGCTGGCGTAGTACCCCGTCAGGACGACCTGGCGTGTGGGCTTGCCCTCCACGTCCTGCGAGGTGATCAGCTGCAGGGCGCCCGTCACGCGTGGTCCCTGCGCCAGCCGCCCGAGCATGGCCATCACGAGGCCGATGGGCAGGACGAGTGGGCCAAGGCTCACCTTGGCGTCGCCGGTCGCCGCGTCCTGGAGGAACGAGCTCACGTCCTCGAGTTGGAGCGTCGCTTCCAGGGGTCGCCCGCTCCCGGTAGCCGTGCGCAATCCCGCGCGCTCCTCGACGGCTTGAAAGAGCTCGCGGAGCTGAGCAAGCTCCGAGACCAGCGCGTCGTTCAGGCCCGGAGCAGTCGATCCGCTGGCCGCGTCTCCCTTGTTACCTGCGTCGACGCCGTCGCTCGTGTAGTCGAGAAACGGCTCGATTACCACTCGACCCATCGCTCGCCAAACAGCCAGCGCGAACGCGGCGAGGATCGCGAGGACGACGGCTGTCCAGAAGGAGAGCCACGAGATCGAGACGATCCAGCGGTCGATTGCCCAGCCGGCCGCGAAGGCTACGCCGATCCACAGGATGGGCCGCCGCCAGCCCGAGACGACCCAGTGGCGGAAACCGCCGGCGAGCCAGGCGCCCCGCCAGGCCAGGACGAGCAGCCATGGCCATCGCGTGCTGAACGCGAGCAGCCGGGGGACCGGACGGCAGGCCGGCCGAAAGCCTGCGAGAGGAGTCCGCATCTCGCGGGATGCGCTTACGGGCCGCAGGGACGGAATGCGCCAGACGGCTATGCGTCCCCTCCTCGATCGCTACGGCAAAGTGAAGCGCACCCGCCAACATCGGTCAAGAAACCGGGATCGGTGATCAGCCCGCGCCGGCTCGGCTAGCGGACGCGATAGGCCGCGCAGGACACGGCTGCGTTCCCGGCCGCGTCCCAGGCCTTGACGCAGGCGGCATACAGGCCGCGTGGGAGAAAGCGCGGTAGCGGCGTGCGCGTGTAGAAGAAGAGTGGGTCGGCCCAGTAGGTCGTGGTCAGGCCCATCCGGCCGCTGTAGAGGGTGCGGCCGCGGTACCGCAGCGTGACGCGAAGCCGGACCCGACCGCGGTCGTCGGCCGCGCGAACGCGCAGGTACGCGCGCGTCCCGCGGCGGGCCGATCCCGGGTAGACGCGGACGCGCGGCTTGACCCGATCGGGCAGGTTCACGACCTTGAACGTCGAGGTCGTGCTCCAGACGTAGCCGGCGGAGGTCGTCAGCCCCACTCGCCAGTAGAAGACTTTTGGGTACGGCGGCGCATAGCTGCGGGGCGGTGCGTAGCTGGCGAAGCAGTTCGGGTCGGCGGGCGTGCACGCGCGGTTCTCCTGCGTGTATGTGCCGGGTGCGAAGTTGCGGTCGGTGCCGAGTTCGAACATCACGATCGTCGTCTCAGGTACATCCCAGCTGATCCGCCAGGAGAACTTCGTCGTCGCGTCGCCGTAGGCCGGGTACGCGAGCGTGGCGCCGTTTGCCGGCGCGAGCAGCGTGATCTGAGGCGGAGAGGCCGAGGCGCTCGGGACGAAGGCGAGCGTGGCGGCGAGGAGGACGAAGGCGAGGGCGGCTCGCGGCATGGCAGTAGCACAATCGCTTCGGCGAGCGCCGGTATCCATGCCTCGTCTGAGGTAAATGCCCTCAGTGGATGCCGCGCGTTTTGCGCCGGGAGCGCTAGTCCGGATCCACCCGCGGCGGCAGGAACGGCTCGCGCTCCTCCGGCTGCCCAGCCTCGATCTGGCGGCCACGCTCGATCTCGGCGTTCAGCTCCGCGCCGAGGAGGATGGCGACGTTCGAAAGCCACAGCCAGACGAGGAAGATGATGATCGCGCCGAGCGAGCCGTAGGTCTTGTTGTACGACCCGAAGTTCGCGACGTAGAGGCCGAAGGCCGCGGAAGCGACGATCCACGCGATCACGGCGA